>JAHWIA010000053.1 GCA_019322855.1 Candidatus Woesearchaeota archaeon
CAACATAGTCTTTGAGCCTTTCATAAGCAAACTTCAAAGGCAAGAGTTCATCCCTTGTTATCCTTCCGTCCTGGATGACTTTTGCGAATATCTCCATTGACTGCCAGAACTTCTTCTCAGGCATTCCGTACATTGCCTCTGCAAGAGTTTTTATATACTTCTCTTTTGGTTTTTTCTTAGGATCTGTTATCCTTTGGTTGAATATCTGCGTAATTATCTTACTATAACGTTCAATTACTTTTTCTTTATCACTAGGACATTCAGAACAAAGCTCTAATGATTCAACAGCGATCTCTTCAAGCATCTCTTCTGATTCCAAAGAAACTTCTTTCAATCCAGCAACAACACTGACAACAACACCTTCGCTCGTCTCACTGTGCATCTCTGCAATATCATCAACATATTCAGACTCAACTTCGATAGCTGGCTGTTCTGCAATATTTTTCTCAATCACTAATCTCAATGCTTCAAGATTGGATACAAATTCTTCTGCGTACGGTGCATTTGCAGCAACATAAGCTTGCAGTTCATCAATAGCCAGGTTAAAGCTCTCTATTGCAAACAAGTCCTGGCCAGCGCTCATCGCGACAAAACCGTTCTCTGTATTATATACAATGAGATTTCTCTGGTGCTCTTCCAATAATGCATAAGCTTCATCTATCTTTCCTTGGCTAATCAATGTTTTTACAGTCTGCGATAACACACTGCAGCTTGAACAGGTATTGTCCATATTGTTCGAATTGACAAATTTCTGCTGAGAGCCTCTTGTATTATCCTTTGTAGTTTGTCGAGAGATGTGCCTTGCAAGATCTGTCTTCTTCATCTTTGCTCTCTTATTGTCAGGAATCCTCTTCATGATGGCAAACTCGTCCAGGTAGCTTTCTATCTTCCATATCATAACATTGCCCGGCTCCCCTTGAACAGGAAACTCTACTGTTTTTCCCACTTGAGGCAATGTCATAACTGTTTTCTTGATAGGCTTTGCAGCTTTCTTGACAACAGGCGCGACAGGTTTTGCAGCGACCTTTGGCGCGCGGATCGCTTTCTTTACTTCTTCGATAGATTTGGGTTTAGAAACTAATTTTCTTATCCAATCTATGCCTCTCGCGATCAATGCACCCACACCGCCAGGTCCATTGACTATAGGAGCGACAGTGGTTGCAGCAGGAGCTTTTATCTCAACGTCAGGCCTTTTCAATTGCTTCCTTAAAGCACTGACAGGGACCATCCTGCGCGTCGAATCTGCAACATTCTCCAGCGTGACAGAATCCTTCCTGTATTGTATAACTTTCAGCGTAAGAGATCTTCCCTGAACAGTAACTGTAAACTCCTGCCCGACTTCTGGCAGTCCTTTCAAGGAAATTTCAGGCAGTTTCCTTACATTTTTCATTTCATTTAGTTTGGCTTCCAATTGTTTTTCATACTTGGTTGTATCGAATCTTGGTTTAATCTCTAATACATCTCCCACCATAAACGATTCAGGATTCTTTTCTGTTGTACCATAGACACTTCTCACTCCGTCATTATTATCAATCATAAGAACGCCATGACCGAACTTTTTTATACGTTTTGCATAATAAGGAGTTGCAGCAACATCTATGCTGTAAACGTAAGGATCATTTGTAGATGACTTGTGTATTATAATCTCGCCTGTTATGGTTGGACTGTGTCCTGCTATGATGGCTGTTGCTCCATTAGCTGAAAGGAATTCCTCTAACTCAAGATTTGGACCTAGTTTCTTGACTGGCTTGTTGTTTTCATCAAATTCAAATTCTGCTTCCCAATGCCTGCTCCATGCAAGAGCATACTTAACTTCTTCTCTTGTGGCTTTTGAACGGAGGCCGTTCTCTATCAGTGTCAGGCTGGTGAAGCCCAAAGCAGGTCCTGCATGGGAAAAGAAGTAATTGTTCACCATTGCAGAATAAGGTCTAGATTTGATCCAAGCAAGGTACTTTATTCCCTGTTCTGTATTCTGCATGTAATCCCTGAACTTTTCAAATGCTTTTTCATCTGTCAATCCTTTTATGTCAACAAACGAGGAAGCTGTTTCCTTTCCCCCTTGGTTCCACCAGCTGCTCGTTGCATCTTTAACCCATTTAGCAGATCCTTCACTCTTCGGAATTATTTTATCTTTATAATTTTCAAACGCATCCAATAGCATGTCTTCATGGTTTCCTTTTAATGTGATGACTCTGCCGCCAGCTTTTGTTGCTTGCGGAGCTAGTTTCATCAACAAGTCAATAACTTTCTTCGAACCTTGCGGTTCTGTCTCCCTGTCAATATAATCTCCAGTGAAAACAATGTGAGTTTCTCCTCCTATCCAGTTCAGATTCTCATCAATGAGCTTTGCTTCCTTCAATGCAGCGACAGTCTCCTTGTAAGCGCCATGAATGTCTCCCAGAGCTGCAACTTTAGGTGCATTCTTTACCACGACAACATTCTTGAAATTCTTGTATGCATCAGGAGTGTAGGGTTTTGTCGCAGACGAAACCTTATCATTAAGTAATACTATTTCAGCATCAAGAATCGCAATTGATATGTCCTTGTACAGTTTTGTTGCTTCGTCTTCGAATTCAATATTTTCTCTTTCAAGATAGTCTTTCACTCTGTCTTTTGCGAACTTCAAAGAATCTATCTCGTCTTTTGTTATTTTCTTGTCTGCAAGAGATTTCATATAGATCTCAATCGCGTTCATTACTTCTGTCTCTTGGTTATCATACATAGCTTCGGCCATCGCCTTGATCATTCTTTCAGACGGCCTTTTCTTTGGATCCTTTATTCCTTTTTCAAACGTCTCTTTCATGTAATCCATGTATTTCTCGATTACCTTTGGTTTATCAGTAGGACATGCAGAACAGAGTTTCTTGCCTTTCTTTGCAACATCTTTTGCCTGATCCTTCTTTACATTGAAATCTTCCTCTAAAGTCTCTGCGTTTGCTTTATCAGCACTCTTTCCAACTTTGTTGTGCAGATCAACAGCTTCATCAATCTCTTGTTGCGTCACAGGGATTGAAGGCTGAGGAGCTTTCTGTATGACAATCATCGACACGTCATCTTCCTGTGCAACATCCTCTGCAAATATGCCGAACACTTCTCTATTTACAGAAGCCAGTATCTCGCCAGGCGTTCTTCCTGCACTATCTAATATATTCTGTTCCAGTTGTTCAGAAGTATACCTCTGTCCTGCTTTTCCAGTCTGTTCATAGAAACCGTCACTGTGAGGTATGTAGTAATCATTATCATTAAGCTCCAGATCTGTCTGTTTGTAATTTATTGTATCAAACGTACCGAGAAGCGGGCTGTTCACATCTGCAATCACATCGTCAAGAGTAGTGGCAGAATATTCGCCTTCTTTCAAAGTAAGTATTGTTGGCGAAGGTCCTGCAAACGCAATAGTTCCTTTTCCTGTGACAGAATTTATATTAGCGATTGAAAATGTGGCAGTCATGTACATATTATATTTCTTGTTCAGCCCAATGACTGCAAGATTCAATTTGTCAAGTATTTCTTCAGGATTCTGTGTCTGTTCTATGATCTCTGCCAATAACCTGTTCATCATGGCCTTCATGATAGCAGAAGTCACACCATGGTCTACTACATCTCCGTGCACGACAAGCACATTGTCCCCTTCAAGTTCCTGCACAAAAGAAATGTCTCCGCCTGCATTCTCTGGGATGAACTCTCCTGTTTCCGGATCTCTTTCTTTATCTGCTCTTGATGCCGGCTTGTTCATGAAAGACATCTGCAAACTTCCGATCTCGACATCTCCTTCTTTTGTATCCTTGTTCTCTGACATAGAAAACAATAAAGCGCCCGAGCTCATTCTTTCTTCTGCAAAATTATTCAATGCTGCTTCTTCTGCAGTCGCAGATGAAAGAATAATGTCTGATGCTGCACTGTCTATTGTCTGCATCTTCTCTTTGAATGCATTTTTCCTAATGAATAATCTTTCAAGATAGCCTATTCCATAATCTATGTCTTGCGATATTACATGATCGCGGAACTCTTCCTTGGTAGCATAGTCCTGCTCTGTCTCTGAAATTCCAAAGTCCAGCAACCAGAAACCGTCTTCTCCATCTAGCAGTATGTTTTCTTCGTGTATGTCGTTATGTGCAATACCAACTCCATTCAATCTCAGGACAAGCTGTTTGAAATTCTCGATTGATTCCTTGCTTATAAGTATGGAATTTAATATTTCTTGCAATGAAGCTCTCTTTTGAAGATCTGTCTCAAGTTCGATAGCTTTCTGCAGAAGACTTATCTTTGCCAGTCTCTGATGCAAAGTCTCTGCTCCCGGCACCCTCTCTTTTTCTCTTTGTGCTATCTCTTTTTCAAATACTATAATATTATCTCCAAGAAGTACTCTTGAATCTTCATCCAACTTGCTTTTTAAATTATCAACATCAATCGCATCTCTTATCGTGCCAAACTTATCTTTTGTCATAGAACTTCTGACAGGCTTGGTGAACATGTAGGCTTTTCCATTGATTCTTTCAAGGTTCGCATAATCAACCCATTCGACAATTCCTCCCTTACTAGGCATCGCAAGCTCAGGTCTTTGGTTCTTGTCATAGAATTTGTTTTGGACTTCCCTGTGCCTCTTGCTTTCTTTTGCAAGCTCTTCCAAAGCCTTCTCTTTGGCTTCTTCTTCATCTCCCAGGGTTTCTGTAAGATAAAAGTCATGCTTGCTCTCTTTCATAACAACATCTGTTCTGATAAATTCTTTTTTATCTCCCCTATATGTCGTATAATAGACTTTTGCATATTGACCTTCTGCATCCGGCTCTACTTTATCCTCCAATGTCTCTATTATCCTTCTTCCGAATCCTGCAGACGCAGGATAGTCTTCTGGATTTTCTGCAAGAAGCTTGGCCAACTCACTTGTAGTCTTCACATCTTCAGTAACGCCAAGTATCGCTCTTTGGTAAAATGTGAACAACCGGTTTCCTGTAAAGATCACATCTATCTTTTCTTCCTCAAAGTTGATGTTAGAATCTATCACAAGCTTGACAGCCTCTGCAATCAGCATGTCTATCTGTTCAGGAGTGAGCTGTTTCTTCTGCTCAACAGACAATTCTTTTGCAAGATGACTCAGCAACCTGATCGCGCTTCCGTGCACATTAGACCTGTACAATAAATCACTGTCAACATACTTTCTATTATTCTTGTCAAGTTTTGTTAATCTTCCATCTTTTCCATATAAGAAATACTCTCTAAAACCTTCGCTGTCTACGAACTGGTCAAGGACTGTTGCTTTAACCATACCTGTAAGCGCATTTAGCTCTTTTGCTTCTGGACTGTCTTCTGCTAATTCTCCCCTGTCTTTTGCCTGCTGCAATATGTCCCTGTCATGCATGAACTCCTGTCTCAGGCCAGGTATCTTGTTAATGTAATTCTTGTTATGGCCATAGGTTCCCTGTCCATAGATGTCTCCCATTGCCATGAACTGTGCAGCATACGCAGCGCCCAGAATGTGATTAAGATTCATGTCTTCAAGATCTACATCAGGGAAATTCTTGTGCAACACTTCTTGAGCATTTTCCAGTTCTTCTATCTCTGCTTCTGTCAATGCTTCAAATGGCATTTTGGAAAGTTCATTCGCGCGCCTTGCAGCTGTAAACACTTCCTGCATAGCTTCTGGAGTCTGGCTGAACTGAGTGCCTTTTATCATGTAATTTACTAATGCAACTTCGAGCTCTCTGCCTTCCTTAGGTTTGCCTTGTTCATCCAGCCATTGGAAATAATCTCCGACAATGCGCTTGCTTTTGTCTTCATGGCCAAATTTAATTGTATCAAACTTACCTTTCTGGTAATAGCCAAAGTCATGTCCCAATGTCGCAACAAGCATGAACTCATAGAACTCAGGACTGAACTTGATACCTTCTTGCTTTTCCACATTCCTCAATGCCTTGAACGTGAACTCGAACAATTCTGTCGCATGCAGGAAGTCATGGAACTTTACCTTTTCTGCTTCTGTAAAGCCCTGATCTGCCAGCTCGCCCTGAACCATCTTCTCAAGAAGACTGAATATCTCTTCTGCGATTGGCGAACCTTTCAGTCCTACTTGATCAAGCATGCCATCTAATTTTTGTTTCTCGCTTTCTATAACATCTTGGGATACTATAGGTTCTTTCTTGAAAAGCTTGTTCAACAAGACGCTTCCAGTCACTGCAAAAGTAGTAGAACCTGGAGCATAAATTATTGCTAAAGGATTTCCTGAAGCGATCATCCAAG
>JAHWIA010000054.1 GCA_019322855.1 Candidatus Woesearchaeota archaeon
TTCTTCAAAACACGGAGCGCCTTTGCAGGTAGAAGTCGGCGCGCATCAGGTCATTCCTGGCTTTGAAAAAGCATTAGTAGGAATGGAGAAAGGACAGGAAAAAGAGATCACGCTCAAGCCAGAAGAAGCTTACGGTCAATATAGAAAAGAACTTCTGCAGAAAGTTCCAAAAGACAGACTGCCTAAAGAGCACGAACCAAAGCCGGGTATGATGTTGGTGTTGGGAACTCCTGACGGAAGACAGATGCCGGCAAAGATCGCAGAAGTAGGCGACAATGATGTCACCATCGACATAAACCATCCATTGGCTGGAAAAACATTGATCTTCAAGATAAAAATTGTAGAAATTCTTTAATTATTTTATTACTTCTTTTTGTTTGTAAACTATCTTATGAAGTCTCTCTCTTACTCTATCAAACTCTTCTTCTGTCATCTCATCAGGATATGTCATCAAAAACAATTTCACAGTGTCCTTGCCAGGTTCCATAGGAGGCTGTGTGTAATCATAATTGTTGAACTTGTAGCCCAACCGTTCATAGAAACCTATCCTTCTTTTTTCCATCTCGCCTGCTGTCGGAGGCTCGACCTCAAGAACGAATCTTTTTTGATGCTGTGCAATGAATTCTCTCATCACCTGCGCGCCTAAACCCTGCCCTCTCAATTCTCTCTTTGTCGCGATGTGGTCCACGAAGTAATAATCTCCGATGTCCCAGACAGCCATCAGCCCGATAACTTGGTTGTCTTTCTTTGCAGCATAGAAACCGTAGATCTTTTCTTTGAATGCAATCCTCTGAGCGTCAAGACTGCGTTTTTCATC
Source organism: Candidatus Woesearchaeota archaeon (assembly GCA_019322855.1). Taxonomy (GTDB): domain Archaea; phylum Nanobdellota; class Nanobdellia; order Woesearchaeales; family WJKV01; genus WJKV01. The sequence continues at coordinate 818 of JAHWIA010000054.1, forward strand.
GTCAGGAAATGAGTACTCATAGATCTCCCATGCGTCTGCAAAATCAACATCATTGATGTCATCTATTCTTTTGAATTCCATCTTAATCCTCGATAGAGATGCATACCTTGCATCCATCCGGCAGTTTTATCAGTTCTTCCAGTTCTGATTTTGGTTCTGTTATTATCTTCCCTAATCTAGGATCTGCGATTGTGAACCTGTCTTTGTCAAACTTGTAGACAAAATACCAGTGCAGTCTTGGATTTTCGTAACTTTTGTTCAGGTTGACAGCCACCATCACTGCGCGTTTTTCATCCAGTTCTTTTGCGATTGTGTCTGTTGTGAACTCTCCTGGAATGTATTCGAAATTCTTTGTGATTGTTTTTCTTACTCTTGCGTCCAATGCCATCAACTGTCTCATCAATCTGTGCTTAAGCTTTGGTCTGTATTCAAAGAATTTCACATTGAAATCAAGACCTACCAAGAAATTGCAGATGGAACATGGAAGTGTATATCTCTTGTCGCCTTTCATACCAATCTGGTCGTGTATCCTATGCTCTTCTTCCTGCGTCAATGGAATAGTGCCGGGCCTGATATATTCTACAGCCATCATCATCGCGCTCGGTCCGCACGAGTCTGGTCTTGTCTGCTTGTAAGGTTTCATGGTATATCTAGTTTTTAGAGAATATATTAAAGCTTTTCTTTTTATTACGCAAGCCTGCTCATCAATCCGCCGACAGGAACATCTACCAGCCATCTTCCTAATATGAGCGAGACTTTCTCTGACGCATGATCAACAGGCTCTACCAATGCAGTAGAGATTCCTGCAAGATTTCCGCAGACCACGTCTGTCAAGTATCTGTCTCCTACCATAAGAATTCTTTCTTTTTCTTTTGGGATTGCACCTGTGAATTTGTTGTAGTCAATTGCTGCCTGTACTGCAGTAGGATCCGGTTTCCTGAAATCATAGATTATTTTCTCTAAAAGCCGGTCTCCTTGGCTGAAATTTTTTGTCAGGTCTGTGAATTCTCCTGTCTCTGTATTATAACTATATACTCCCAAATTTCCGTCTGCAAACCTCAGCAGGCAAGGCGAAGCAATACTTGCGAATTGGACAAGCTTGTTCACTGGAAACAGATCCCCGAAAACATCCACAATGCAAAGCATCTCATCAAACGAAGAATTAGAAACTATTTCTGACTTTTTCTTAATCTGCTGCAGTGCAGGCTCGAAATCAGGAATCCTTTGCTTTGCATGATAGCCGTGCAGTGTGCAGTCCCTGTCCAAAAAGATCAAGTCAAAGTCATTCTCAATATGCGAGAGCTGTGCAACTGTTTTTAATCTGTAATCTACCTTGTAAGAGCTAGGCTTGAAGTAATCAAAGAAGTGTTTTCTCACTGCCTGTCCGACAGTCTCTGCGTGATCTCCCATAAGAAACGTTCTAATGAAGGTTATTTTTAAAGTTTGGGTCAGACAAACTGCAATAACTTTGACTGTTGTCTCTGCTCTTTGAGCAGTCTGCTTTTCTTTAACAAAAGATCAAGATTGAAATTGAACTTTTTCCTGATCTTTATCCTTGCATAGTTCAACATCAATTCTTTGGAACTGAAAAGAATCGGTTTGCTTTTTAGAGCTTTCCTTGTCGCTTCCCTGACAACCCACACTCCGAGGGGGACTGCGTATTCGTCTGTGATAAATCGCAGGCAAAGAACACTGCCCTGTCTTTTCATGTGAAACAGTTTTTCACTGACTGCCAGCCGAGAAGCATAGTAACCGCCCACAGTATTTTCTGCATAAGTGGTTCTTCCCCTATAGCTTTCGAAATCCGTCATTGTCTGCACACGACCGTCAGGATTCCACGCGCTCTTCCCTGCGTATGTCTCGAACAGTTCATAGCTCCATATGTCTGGGAAAAATAAAATCAAATAATAGTTGCCGAGATAACCTCCGAAATGCGCAGTATAATCTGTGCGTTTGTCGTATGTTTTCACTTGGCTGATCATGTGCTTGCATAATGTGTCATCAGTCGCTGTTATGCTCCATCTTGTCGGCACTAATTTCCTATTTTGTTTCTTTCCCAAAGTTCCGACAGAAAGTATCTCTGACAGATAGTTTTCATCAAAGCCCTTGTGAAATAAATAATTCAGACCGTCTGCTGCCAACCTGTCTGTATCATTCACAACCTTGTCCACTTTCACTGGAATCTTCGGGTTGTCTGCAAGCTCTGCTTTTGTTAAACTGGCAGTAGGTCCCATCGGAAGGACGTCTGGATTTGTCGTCAGTCTGATGTAAGGATCTTTTTTCAGTTGTATCTCGACATCGACTGGTTTTTTCGATAGTGTGACATCCTGCGTCAGTTCAAGAAATCTGTTATCGAAAGTATTGACTTGCTGCTTGAACCTGCTGTTGATCAGCTGCGAACGGTAGTCTACGATCTGCGGAATTTTGTATTCTTGTTCTGCCCAGTAATTCGGAGCATCCAGAAGCCACGCATCATCCTGATGTTCTGGCGGAGAAAGAATTCCAACATTCACATACGGGTAACCATAACGGCCGATGAAAGGAGCAGGCGCGCTTCCAAAAAAACCGCCCTGCTTGATCGAGTCTTGGATCTTGTCTTTTACTTTGAACATTGATGCGCTTTTTGCAAGTATCGGACAGAATGGTTTTCCGCAGTCCAAGGTCCGGCCTTTGCATTTCGCGCAGTTGTAAGAGCGTTTGGGATTCATGAAATGAGGTTTATCAAATGAGTATAAATGTGTTTATGAATATCCCAAACATTTAAATAATACTTCTTATTTACTACTCTTCAGAAATAATTGTTTGGGGGTAATTTAAGATGAGTCTTACAAGAGCAGTACTTACAACAAGTGCTACATTACTATTATTAGAAACAGCAGGATGCGGTTTATTCGGAGGCGGAGATTCTGTCAGGACAGATGAAATCGATGCTATCCTTAAAGCAAAACCTGACAGCCAGGTCGGTTCTATCCATAACAGATACCAGGGTGCAGATGCACGAAGAAAACAACTTCTAGAAGAAGCAGCTGCAGAGCATGAAAAAGCAAAGCAGGCAGCAGAAGAGGAATGGAAAAAGAACAGCCAGGGAACTATCCAGGAAGTTGAATCTGCGATTCATACTTATTATCAGAACATACAGATGTTGAGAGCGCACGGTCCTTACCTGATGCTTCAAGTACAGTATGCAGGAATAATGAGATCCATCGAAGCATTGAGGGCAGAGAATGTTGATTACGCTGCAATAAACACTGATGAGGCAAGGAGTGCGATAGAAACTAATAATTCTGAGATAGAAACTCTTGCAAAAAAAACAGAACCGATACTCAAGCACCTGAATGAAAGGGATGAAAAGATCAGGTATTTTTCAGCTTTGATCAGAATAGGTCTTGATACACTGAAGAAGATGGCGCCTGGCGAATATCAAGTCAAGAAGGACAGGTATGAGACAATGCTTGAGCAGATTGAGGGATTCCTCGCTGCGAGTCCTGGAAAGAAAGTGCATTACGAAACTTCAAAACTGCCTCCGCCAAGGGCGGTGCCTAAGACTGATGCAGAAAGGGAGAGCAGGCTTGATGAGCTGGCGCAGAAGTTCAGACCAGCCTATGAGAGCAAGAAGAAATAAATTTCTTCTTTTTTACTTCTTTTTATATGTGCATAGCATGCTTCGCAAGAAAATTTATTCTACTGCATATACGAGTCTTTGTTATTGGTGTGTGATCTTTATAGCTTCGCTAGATGCTATGCACTAATTTTACACTAAATTTATATACAACAAATTAATTAGTAAATTCCAATATGGGATTTTTCGATTGGTTAAAGGGTTTGTTCGGAGGCAAGCTGCCTGAAGAAGCAGTCAATGTAGATGAGCTTGAGGCATGGTTCAGGAAAAAGACACAGCACAAGCTCAAGGACAAGGACATGCAGATAGACAGGTTGTACAAGCAGTTCGACCTGATAATAAAAGAGATGGGTGATGTCATAGGTGTTCTGGAGACTGCAGAACTGACTAATCCTAATATTCCTGCGCGGATGAAGAATTTCATGATAGGAAACAGGAATAATTATGTCAAGCAGGTGAGATTGTTTGTTGACCAGATACCTGACTTCGGCCCGAATTTCAACACGCAGTTCCAGAAGATATTGAATGATTTCGGGAAACGCACTGCGAAAAACTATACAATATTGCAGGAGTTTTTTGCAGACCAGACAAAAGCGATTGCTGCAAAGATAAAAGATCTTGATGATGTTTCCAAGAAGATAAGCGGAACAGCGACTAGCAATGAGATTCTTGAGATAGAGAACTGTCTTAAAACTATCTCTCAGATACAGGAGAAGAGAGAGGAGCACACAGAGATAGCAAAGATGGTAGAGAAGAACAGGGCAGAGATCGAGAAATTGAAGCAGATGATCGTGAAAGGCGCAGAGAGCAGGAAAAACAGATTAGAGAGCAAGCAGTACAAGGAGCTGATGAGGCTGAAAGACCTTATTGTCAAGACAAAGAAGGAAGTGCAGATTTTGGAGAGCCAGATCAATGAATTATTTGCGCCATTATTCAGGATGTTCAGGAAGTACAAGAAGATCACTATCGCCCATGAGAAATTGTTGGACAAATATCTGAAGGATCCTGTGGACGCATTCATGAAAGACACGAGATTTGACATTGTGACAGCAGTCACTGCGCTCGGGAAGCACATAGAGAAGGGAAGCATGCAGATGGATGCAAAAGAAAAAAGAAAGATCTTGGACAAGATCAGTTTGATCACAAAAGAGAAATTAAGGACTATTCTAAAGAGATACAAGGAGCTCAAGAAGATAGGAAAGGCTGCAGAGTATGACGTGGGAAAGATAAAGGTTGTGCAGGAATTGGAAAAGATAGATCTTGAGCTTGACAGGATGCAGAACAGGAAACGAAAATTGGAAGGAGAGATTGAGGACGGATTGAAGATGCAGGGAGAATGGAAAGTGGATGAGGAAAAATTAAGAAATAAGCTTGTCCAGAACATAAAGAAATTGCTAAAAATCAATCTTACAATAAAATGAAAGACCTCTTGGAGTTTATTTCTATATTTACTAAGAAGAAATTTGACATCATAGAGATAAAGAAGAGATTCTTCATAGCGAATAAGGAACAGATAGAGATGATGGAGAAGATAAAGGAAAAAGAAGGCATTGTGCCTGAGATGGTAGGAACTTTTCTCGGTGAGATAAGCAAAAAGAAATTCAAGCCGTCATTGGCTCTGCTGGAACTTTTGGCAAGACATAGTGAAAGAAAAGTGTTTGTAGATGACAAGGCAGAATGGCTCTTCTTGTGCGGAAAGGATGTGTTCAAGGAAAGCGTGAAAAAATGCAATGTGAAGTCAGGGCTGGTTCTTGTGCAGAACAAGAAAGATGAGAACCTGGGCAATGG
>JAHWIA010000055.1 GCA_019322855.1 Candidatus Woesearchaeota archaeon
CTAAATAGGCTGAAATGCCCAGATTTGAGCATTTTAAGCCATATAAAGGCATTTTCTATATAGTGATGAAAACCTCTTGTTTCGTCACCACCCTACAGTTACGACAAAACCGTAAGCTTTATAAAGGAGCACACTACTTAAATTACTATATGGCCAAGATAAAACCCAACGGAAAGCTAGTTTCAATATCTGAAGCTAGTAAGCATCCAAAAATAAAAGAGATTCTAGATACTTTAGGAGTGGCCAACAGTGAAAAAATTCTATCGTGCTTGTTACAGAAAGAAGCTTCTGATTCAAGAAAGTTAATGCTAAGACAAGATAAACTTGCAGAAGAAAAGAACAGGGAAAAACACACACTCGACGAAAGCATTCTTTCTGTTATTGGAGATAAACTAAGCAATGCCAGGATGAAACAAGCAATACATACCATAGGTAATCTGCCTACAAGGGATCCTGATTCTGACGATAGTTCTACAGATACAGGAACAGATACTTTAGAAGAAGGCTTTCCTGATGCAGAAATCAATCTCGAACAAATTCCAGAACCTCAATTAGGCGGGATATATAAGACAGGCACATTGAGCATGGAAGATATCATATCTGACGATTGCATAGATGACTTGTTTAGAGAGACAGGAGATAAATTATACTGTAAAACAGCCATGGGCGTTCACGGCACTTACATGCTGGTAGAGCCAAAAGGAGAAGGCGGTTTCGCAGCAGTATGGAAAGTCCTGAGATATATGGAACAGTTCGACCCAGAAAGTCTGAAAAGAAGCATAATCCATCACATTGTCGATAGAGATAAAAAATTCAAGCTGAGAGAAGAATACATAAAATTAGGAATGGAATTATTCAATTGCACTGAAGAAGAGCTTTTGACAAAGAAAAAGAGATTCTTTAAGAAATTCCTAGAAAGAGAGATGAATATCCATGAGAAAAAAGGGAACCTTGTCAGGGTTGCTTATTTGACCAGACCGTTTGCAGTAAAAGAATATGCTCTTAAAGTCGCCACAAACACAGACGCTGAAACACATTTTAAAAGATTCCAAAGAGAAGCAGACTTCCTTGGAAACCTTACCAAGTTGAAAGGTCTGGTAAGAAAACTTACAGGCAAATCTTTATTCGGCGCTGAACATTTGATCAACAGCTATGGTTTTTACAGAGTAATAAAGGAAAATCAAGATTCTGCACCTGCTTATCTGATGGAGATGATGCCTTTTTCATTAAATGATCTGGCATTTGAAGATCCTGTCAAAGACTGTGTTGAAGTTGTCTATCAAGTCGCAAAAGGCTTGAATCTCATCCATAAATTCGGATACTTGCACAGGGATGTCAAACCTTCCAACATAATGATAAATAAAAGAGGTCAGGCAGTATTGACAGATCTGGGTTTGATTAAGCTAGATGCAAAGGGCGATAATATCAGAGAAAGCATAAAATTATTGACACAATTGTCAAAGAAAGGAGATGTAATGGGATCCATCGGTTTCATGTCTCCAGAGCAGGCTAATGGAGATGAGGCAGACGCAAGAAGCGATTTATATTCGTTAGCAGCAACACTATACTATAAATTAACTGGTGAGAATTGCCATTATGATGGTGTCAGGGACTGTGACGGTCCTCAGGCTGCGTATTTGGCATTTTTAAGGGCAGTAGGAAAACTTCCAAACTCCAGTAGAAAGTGCCAAGTCGCAGAAATTGTCAAACCCACAGAATACAATCCAGACATCCCGCAAGATTTAGAAAAAGTTTTAATAAAAGGACTTCAGGTCGATAAAAATAAGAGGTATCAGTCTGCAGAAGAGTTCATGGCAGCACTTGAACAATTCAGATAAAAATGGCAAAGAACGGCAAGAACGGAGAATTGAACATAAAGAAAACACCTGCAAGCAGATTTATGGACGAAGTTAAAAGCGCTAGTTCTTTAGATGATATAATTCAACAGAACGAAGGCAAACCTTGGTTCACTATGCTCAGAAGAACAGTAAGAGAAGCTAGTGGAGAAGAGTTCGAAGATCTAGACAGAGGAGATTTTGAACACATCATATCAGAATTACAGAAAGAGTATAGATTCTTAGGAGACAAGATTGGCCAATTAAGATTGGTTGGCGGTCTTGGAAAAGGAGGTTTCGGTCATGTTTACTATGCAATGTTTGATAATCCTTTAAGTTTTAGTCAATGGGTAAAGAAGTCTGCAAAAAGACAGAAAATCGCAAGAACAAATCCGGCCCAAGCAAGGAAGATGTTTGAGAATTATATCAAATCTGATTTCGCAGTCAAGATTCTGCCTCCAGATGCTTGGAAAGATGAAGAGATCATTGATGATGTTAATCAAATGGCAGAGACTCCTAGAAGATTCATAAGGGAGGGTAAAGCAACACAGCAACTGAAAAAAGACGATTCTAAAAGAAGCAGACACATAGTTTCTCTTTCAGATGTTGCAGCTACATTGTTTCCTGGAACAAGACAACCTCTTTATTATTATGCAATGGAGATTCTTCCTACTGAATTAGATTTTAATAAAGGTAATAGCATAGAAAAAGTTGTTGAATGGATCGCAGACGCTGCAAACGGCTTTGCTTATGCGCACGATAAAAAAATACTGCACAGAGACATTAAACCTGAAAATCTTAGATTAGATAAAAAAGGCGTTGTAAAGATCACAGATTGGGGGCTTTTGAAAAAGTCCAAACAAGATGAAAGCCTTAAACTTACTGCAAAAGGAACAGTTATGGGAACAATCCATTACATGTCTCCAGAACAGATAAGAGCTGAAAAAGCACACAATGGTTTTGACATTTATTCATTGGGCGCTACTTTATATTATCTATTGACAGGTCATTTTCACTGGGGTCAAGACATTATTGAAGATGAAGTGAGTAAAGCAAATAGGGAAGGAGCAGACATTAGTCTGCAAAACAGATTAATGACAGAACTGGCGAATAATCCAGATATCATAGATCCTAGAAAGTATAACAAGAAAATACCTCAAGCATTGGTAGACATTATAGCAAAAGCAACTTCGCCATACAAAGAAGAAAGATACAGAAGTATGAGGGTCCTAGAGAAAGATCTTCGTGATTTCTTAGCAAGAAAAGAAATCAATGTAGATCTGACTGCATTAAAAAGAAGACAATGGAAGAAAAAACATCCTGTATTAGGCTGGATGAGGGACAACAAGTTGATAACTGCAGGTATCGGGCTTGGTTTAGCAGCGTTATTGACAGGAACTGCTTATCTTGGTCTAAGAGGTCCTGAAAAAACAGCAGAACAAGTCAAGGCAGAACAAGTAGATAAGAGATTGAAAAACTATCATGGCCAATATCAATCTGCAATGGAGCTTTTTGAAGAAGGTAATGAGAAAGAAGCTCTGGACAAATTAACAAGATTAGGAAAGACACTTGAAGATGAAAAAGAGACTGCTTTCAGCGATCTTAAGACAAAGGTTAAAGCAGATGCAGGAAGAGTCAGGACATCTGTCAAAGAAAAAGGTCTTGAAAGAGAGATTAGAGCAGAATATGGAAATGTACAAAGGCTGGAAGCACAAGGTCTATTGGTAGAAGCCTTCGGTGGATATATGGCATTACAGAAGAAATGGGAAACACACTCTGCAATCTCCAGAGTTCGTGCAGTCATGCAACAGTTCAGCAAGAAACCGCAGGAATTGAGGCAACGGTTGCTTAGAGGAGAAGGAAATAACGAAGTCCACAAGAAACTTGAATTCATATTGACAGATCTAAGGGCTAGAACAGATCATACACAGGTAAGTTCTGAAAACTATCAAGTTGTTGGAATGTTATTGGCTGAAAAAGTAATCGAGCCTTACTTAGCAACTCACAGTCCAGGAGACTTCCCAATCGCAATCAAGAAAGACGGCACTTGGTGGAGCGAAAGAATACCTAACTTGTTCGATGAAACAAAGAGCGCACCAGGAGACTTCACATCAACACTTTGGAGAATCTATGCGCACAGCAAAGACAAAAAATGGCTGCAGCACGCAAGAGCATGGACCGCAGCACTAGACCAGGAAACCGCAGAAACAGTGAGCGGATATACTGCAAAAGCAATGGTCGAAACACTATTCTACGTACTAGACAATAACCTAGACCCAGAAAGAAACGACGTCTACAAAAGACAAATCCAACGATTAGCAGATCTGATTGTACAGAACAGATGGAACAGCGAATTGGAGTTTTTGATGCATCGAGACGAAGAAGGCCATAGGGACTTATTATATCTTAATTCATTAGATTACGTAGTAGCTTTGTATAGGGCTCACAAAACTCTTGGAAATGAAGACTACAAGAAGAAAGCAGATGCTACTTTGGAAAAAGTATTAAAATATTTATTAACCCCATCAGGCAGAGAAATTTATAATTTTGCAACATTAACTAACACAAATGGAGAAATTCGTCCTGTTAGCGGGGGCTATAATTATAGATTTGGTGCAGTAGAGAACTATATGAATTTCGCATTAGCAATGTTAGATTTATATAAAATTACCAATGAGAACAGATTTTTAGAAGAAGCTCAAAAGAAAACAAAGGATTTATTTGATAACATTGACGTTTAAAAACTCCAAAATTTGGAACTTATTTCTATACAATAAGTCCTGATACTAGAAACGAAAGAGCAAAAAAATATAGAGAGGGAGCTGGTAGATATGAAGTAATTAGGTTATTACCTATGTTATCTAGTCTTGCCCAGAGAATGAGTAATGCTTGCAAAGAAGAAGGCAATGATGCTACTGCTAGACATTATAATAACTTAGCTAGAAAAGCTATGAGAACTGCATTGGAACACATTGAACATGAAAAGTCTCATAGAGGTTTTACAAAAAATGATGTTGGTGGTTTGATAGATGATGCAGGAGATATTTCTTTTATCAATTATCCTTCAGATGTAGATCCAGCTAATTCATTCTTTAGCCCCGGACTTAGAGCTTTCACAGAAGCATTATTAAAAAATTAAAGAAATTATTTTCTTTTTCTTCTCAAGTACATGTAACCAAAACTAGCTGCTGCTCCTGCTGCAAGCATCCCTATTGTAGAGAATTCTGGAATATCGATTGGTCCATAAGGTTGAGTTGGAGGTGTTCCATCCCTTGCATTTTCTTCCCCTTGTTCGCTTGCTTTTTTATCTGCTTCGGCTTTATCTTTTGGATCTGTTGAAACATCTCCTTCAGATCCTATTCCAGGCCCATCAAGGAATCCTCCTCCAGTATCTTTTTTTGCCGGCCCTGTTTTTGTAGGATCATCAAGAAACCCTCCATCATTGCTTGGATTAGTCGGAGCTCTAACAATCCCCACAACTAACATTAGAAGAATAATTGACAGTAGAATCATGCTGAAGTATTTACTCATTCATACACCTCTTTCAGTAGAATTGAATGGATTTTGGTATTTAAATGTTTCTGTTGAGTTTAGTTTTTCATTGCTTTTTTGAAGACTCTCTCCACAGACATTGGATCAGACAAAAAGCCTTCTCTTTTCATATCCCGTACAATATAGAATGAACTTATGCTCATTACATTGTAATCTTTCTGCAGTTTTTCTGTGAATTCTTCTACTTCAGTCATGTTACGTAATACAACTTCAACCATGTAATCGTAGCCATGATTGATTTTCCACAAATTGTTCACACTATCGTGCGTCCGTAAATAAGAACCAAGTTTATCGCAGCTGTCAGGAGAGGCTCTTATAACTAAATTTGCCCGTATAGCAAAGCCTAATTTATCAAAGTCCAATAACACTGTATACTTGTCAATC
>JAHWIA010000056.1 GCA_019322855.1 Candidatus Woesearchaeota archaeon
TGTTGTATCTCTTGCCTGTCTTTTCAGCTTCTGTTCCAGCATCCTTGTTGCCAAGAATCTTGGTCTTTTGCAAAGCTGCAAATAAGATTGTAAATATCAGAAGAAAGGGCAGAGCAACATCCAGACTGCCAATTTCGTTTAATCTTTGAATCGCATCTATAAAATTAACCAAAGTCTCGCCTCTTTTGATTTATATTTTCCTGTCTATTTAAATATAAAAATCGTTTTGTAGTATATAAATGTTTCTGAAGGATTCAAAAAGAAACTAGACTTCTCCAGGCGGAGGCGCACGCGGATTTGAAGGGACTCCCCACCATTTGTTCAATGATTCTTCAAACTTAGTTGGCCTTGTTGCTGGCGGTTCCCGCACAACAAACCATATCACGATCGCGAAGACAAGTATAATTATCAGGACTGCCTGGTTGCTCGGATCTGATAAGAACTGCAGGCTTCTAGGCAACTGCCTCACATAACCTGCGCTTGCAAGAAAAATATAACCTATGATAATGACTGCTGCTCCTGTCACCCAAGTAGCAAGCGGAGTCGACATTAATTCAAATTTTGAGCCGAACAAGCCAAGTATCAATAACAACATCAGTATACCTACGATCCAGACACTCACAGATGGAAGGGAATGGTTCATTATCTCTACAACATTAGGCATTCCTGCAAGAGCCCCTCCTAATTTACCATTCGTAAGATTGCCGTCATTCGACACAACGTGCGGGATGACTGACATTCCTGCGATGCATACTGCTATCACAAGATTCAGATTTTTCTTTCCATACTTGTGGCCGTTTCTCGTCTCTGTGCCTAAAACTCTGGTCTTTTGCAATCCTGCAAATATTATCACGAAAATAAGTATGAATGGAAGAACTACGTCATAAACACCGATTTCATTCAGTCTCATTATTGCGTCTGCAAAAGATGCCATCTTATTCTTAATCCTTGTTTTTTTCTTTTTCGGGAGACGGTTTCCTGGCTATCAGCCAGATAAAGATTGCTATTCCGATCAATAGGATGATTGTCGCTACAAAATCCTCGCTCCAATGGCCTGACAAATAAGACATTCCTTTCTGCAGCCAGCCGAGCGCGTGCAAGAAAATCAAGACAATGACAACTATAACCACTGCTATCAAGAAACCAAAGAATTTAGGATATTCCCTCTTTATGTCTAACAGATCTTTTTCCATGAAGACGCTTATTGTTATCAAAAAGAATACCACTATGATGATAACGAGCACGACATTGGCCAATGCCTGGTTAATAACTGCAACTAATTTTCCTGTTCCAATAACCAATAAGCCAAGTACGAACGCGACTATTGCATTCAAACTACGTTTTGGTTCATCTCCTTCTGTACCTAGAATTCTTGTCTTGTCAAGTATGGCATAAGTAAGAGCAAATACAAGCAGAAAAGGCAATATTACATCATAAAAACCTATTCTTCGCATGAATTCAATTACGCCGCCGAAAACAGTTTCTTCTACCATCTCTTTTCATCAATTAAAATAGGATTTTGGTTTATAAATGTTTCTATTGTTTTATGGCAAAAGTTTATAAAACAACCATTATTATAGAGCCAGTATGATAAACAGGGATAATTTCAAGAAACTGAACAAGGAAATTAAAACTTATACTGAAAAGAGAGAACAATTGATCAAGCAAAGCAGGGACATCATTGGTTTGTCCAAAAATATAATATACTGTGTCCATAGGAATGACATGAAAAAGGCAGAACAATACATCAAAGACATCAAGAAACAGATTAAACAGATGCAGAATAATGTTGAGAAAAATCCTAAGCTGGCAATCGGAAGCTACAAAGTCGCAGTGCAGGAATATGTAGAAGCAATCTGCTATTATTCTGTGATGAAAGAAAATAAACTGCCCACGAACGAAGAGCTTGATGTCGACGGAGAACTTTATCTGTTGGGAATCTGTGATCTTACGGGGGAGCTCGCAAGGAACGCATACAATAGCGCTATCAAAGGTGAAACAGAAAAAGTCGAAGAGATAAAAAAATTTACAGAAGAACTGTACAATGAATTGATGCTGTTTTCTTTCAGGAGTGGAGAATTGAGGAAAAAGTTCGATCAGATAAAATATGATCTTAAGAGAATGGAACAGCTTGTTTTTGATCTGAAGCTAAAGAAAGGCTGAAAATGAGAGGGGGAAAGGAGATAGACAGGAAACAAGTAAGAGCACAAGCCAAAAAGATAATAGACAGTTTCATGTCTGCCCTTGAAAAAGTAGAGACAGAAGAGATCCTCCGCTACGGCGTGAAAAGAGAAGATTTCTTGCGGAAGCCCGGCGAGAGCAAGTATAACGAAACAGATTTCTCAGAAAGGATGCTGGACAATGCAAAAAATAAAGAGGATGACCAGATAGTTGCAGAGAAAAAGAAATGGTGATGTTATGCTTATCAAGGAAAAGATCGAAAAAATCAGGAAAGGAGAATTGAAAGCAGAAGATAATATTTCTTCTTTCATGCAGAACATCAAGAATTCTGATAAAAAAATAAACGCATTTCTTTATATCAATGAAAAAGCAATAGAGCGGGCAAAACTGATTGATGAAAAGATAAAGGAAAAAAAAGACGTCGGAAAATTGGCAGGCCTTGCAATCGCAGTCAAGGCAAATATCAATGTTAAAGGAATGCCTATAAGCTGTGCGTCAAAGACCTTGGAAAAGTATAACGGGGCATTTGATGCAGAAGTAGTGGAGAAGATAAAGAAAGAAGACGGCATAATCATAGGGATAACTAATTGCGATGAATTTGCGTGCGGCAGCGGAGGCATACACAGTGCGTTCGGACCTACACAGAACCCTGCAGCGCCAGGAAGGATACCAGGCGGAAGCAGCAGCGGAAGTGCAGCAGCAGTCGCAGCAGACATGTGCGATATTGCGCTCGGCAGTGATACTGGCGGAAGCATCAGGAATCCTGCAAGCCATTGCGGTATCGTGGGAATCAAACCCAGCTATGGAAGGGTGAGCAGGTATGGTTTGATCGACATGGCAATGAGCTTTGACCAGATCGGACCGTTGTGCAAGGACGTGTACGGCGCAGCATTGATGATGGAAGTCATCAGCGGGAAGTCTGATTATGATGCTATCACTTATCAAAAACCCGTATTGAGATATACAGAATTCAAAAAGCCAAAGAAAGTAGTGATAGGCATCTGCAAAGAATTTGAAAAATTATGTTCTGACAAAAAAATACTTGAACTGATAAATAAGTGTATTGAAAGTATCAAGCACAAACTTGGAGCTCCGACAAAAGAAATAGAACTAAAATATATAGATCTCGCAATACAGACTTATTATCCTATAGTTTATGTCGAGTTTTTCAGCGGCACCCGAAAATTTGACGGAAGACGATACGGGGAAACAATAGAAGACAGCTGCGGTGAAGAAGTATTGAGAAGAATATTGGGAGGGCAAGAGATAAGCAAGGCAGAATTCGCAGGAAAATATTACAGAAAAGCGTTAGAGATGAAAGAATTGATCAAGCTAACATTCAAGAGAGCTTTTGAAGATGTTGATGTCATGATCTTGCCTACATGTCCAAAACTTCCGCAGGAAATCGGACAGGACCTGACACCTGAAGAGGAATATGCGTACGATGCATTGACAGTCCCTGCAAATCTTGCAGAGATATGCGCAGGCGTGATAAAGGCTGGCGAGATAGAAGGCATCCCTGTAGGTCTACAAGTTATGGCAGACAGTTTCAGAGAAGATCAAGTTTTCAATATTCTAAAGACGTGGGAGGACATATCCCAGGAGGAAGATAAAGATGCCAGTGCATAAAGCAGTGAGAAACGTGCTTGAGAACTGTATGGGAATACAGAACGGAGAAAAATTATTGATAGTTGCGGATACAAAGACGCAGAAACTCGGTTATTTTTTTTATGAGAATGCTTCTGTCCTTGCAAAAGACATAGGTTTCGCAGCAGACATTGAAATCATCGAACCTACTAAACAGGATGGTGCAGAACCGTCAAAAGAATTGGCAGACCTGATGAAGATGTATGATGTCGAACTTCTTATCACGCATTTCAGCATGACGCACACAGACGCGAGAAGGAATGCGAGCACTAATGGTGCGCGAATCGCGAGCATGCCCGGCCTGAGAATGGACATGGCAGAACGGACCTTGGCAGCAGACTACAAGGATGTCGCGAAATTGACAGCACAGTTCGCAAAGAATCTGGAAGGAAAAGACAAGATTCACATAACAACAAAGAAAGGTACTGACCTTGTTTTGTCGATCAAGGGAAGAAGCATGGAAAAAGATGACGGCATTTATGTTGATGAAGGAAGCTGCGGCAATCTTCCTGCAGGAGAAGTATGCGGCGCGCCTATTGAAGACAGTGCGAACGGTATCCTGGTGGTTGACGGAAGCATGCCTCCTTTTGGAAAAGTGAACGAACTAAAACTTGAATTCAAAGATGGGAAAGTTGTTTCTATAGAAGGCGATGGTGCAGACGAATTAAAAAAATACTTGAAGACAGACAATGACAAAACTATCGCAGAGCTGGGCATAGGAACTAACACAAATGCTAAACTCACAGGCAATGTTCTTGAGGATGAAAAGATCATAGGAACAGTACACATTGCAATAGGAGACAATACAAGCTATCCCGGCGGAACAAACAAAGCAGAGATACATTTTGACGGCGTTGTCTTGGAACCTACTCTTCTTGCAGACGGCCAATGCCTGATAAAAGACGGCAAATGGGTATAAGCTTCAGTATAAGATTATATTGAATACTGGCTTGGATAATAAGCGAATGTTTTATATAATAAAGGTCGATTTTTCTACTAATCATGAGACGGACAAATACTTGCGGGGAACTTACAAAAAAGGACATTGGAAAAGACGTAGTCCTGCAAGGCTGGGTGCATAAAAGAAGAGACCACGGCGGAATCATTTTCATAGATCTTAGAGACAGGTATGGATTAACGCAAGTGGTATTTGATCCGCAGCATGACAAAGATTCGCACGATAATGCAGACAAGGTCAGGCGTGAGTTTGTCATTGAAATAGAAGGCAAAGTAAGGCCAAGGCCTGCAGACATGATCAATACTAAACTAAACACAGGCGAGATAGAAGTGATCTGCGACAAGATCAAGATCTTGTGCAAGGCAGAAACCCCCCCAATAGAAGTCAATGACATGAAAGTTGCATCTGAAGATCTGAGGATGCGTTATCGTTATCTCGACCTTAGACGGCCGCAGATGCAGAAACATCTTCTTGTAAGGCACAAGGCTGCACAGGCTGCGCGCAAATTTCTGTCAGAGCAAGGTTTCTTGGAGATCACAACACCGTTGCTTGTCAAGAGCACGCCAGAAGGTGCAAGAGACTATATTGTTCCGAGCAGAGTAAATCCTGGAATGTTCTACGCGCTTCCGCAAAGTCCGCAATTGTACAAGCAGATCTTGATGGCGAGCGGATTCGACAGGTATTTCCAGATGCCGATCTGTCTTCGAGACGAAGACCTGAGAGCAGACAGACAGCCAGAGCATATGCAGATAGATCTTGAGATGAGTTTTGTAGAGTTGGAAGATCTTTTTGAGATTATAGAAGGAGTCATGAAAACTATTTTCAAGGACGCAGCAGGAATCAATATCAAGCTGCCTTTTCCGAGACTATCCTATGCAGAAGCAATGGACAAGTATGGCACAGACAAGCCAGACCTCAGGTTCGGGATGGAACTGATAGACATCACTTCGATAATGAAAGACGGAGATTTTGAA
>JAHWIA010000057.1 GCA_019322855.1 Candidatus Woesearchaeota archaeon
CCGAAGATGCAACAGTCTTTTTCCTTGATGGTTATCATCAATTGAGCAGTCTTTATTCTAAAAGAGTATCAGCTTTCATTGAGATCAAAGAGCTGACAGCGCATGTCCAAAAATTTCATAGTGAAAATAGTACTTTATCTCTTGATTTTGACATGGAAATGGGGATGCGCACAGAACTTGGCACTTCTGCAAGGTCATGCAAGAAGAATTTCTTTGTTTTAGAAAGAGATTGCTATGAATTCCCTAGAGAGGATAGAAAGATCACTGACTTTGATTATGTTGTCATTGCACCAATCTCTGAACAGGTAGTTCCTTATGAAAAAGCAATGGCAGATTTATTGATGACTAAATACAATTATACACAAGTCTATGCCCAGCACGGCACCCTGATACTAGGAGGCGGAAAATGAAGAAGAAATTGCTTACAATTTTGGGAATAGGATTATTTTTCTCATTCTTCATAGGCGCTTTTACGCACGATTTTAATTTAGCTTTCAAATTCGGCCTTGCATACTTTATACTTTATTATCTCCCACTCGTGCCTTGGATGATGTTGATCAAGGAATTTTCTGATCTTGACACTGCATTTTATAGCATTATTTTAGGAGTAATTGTCTCGCCATTATTCTATCTCGCAGTCGGCGCACTAGAATTCAGATTGACAAAGACAGTCTTCATTGCAATACCTTTGATTATATTTGTTTTAGGGTTTTTGATGCATTTTAGGAGGAAAAAAGAGAGAGAAAAACCAAAAGAAGTTCTTGAAAAAAAGGAAGAAGTGAAAATCCTAAAAAAACCTACAGAAAGTCCTAACACAGAGAAAGACGATTCGGGAAATAGTTAATCTTCAACAATAGCAGTCGCTTCTATTTCGATGTTTATCCCTTTAATTGGAGATATTGCTTGAACAGTGACTCTTGCTGGTTCTTCGCCTTTCTTGAAATATTCGCGATAAACTTCATTCATCGCATCAAAATCCTTTACATCTTTCATATAGATTCTTACTTTGACAACACTATCCATGGAAGAGCCAGAAGATTCCAAAAGAAATTTAATATTCTCTAAAGCCTGCCTTGTTTGTTCTCTGATATTCCCTCTAAGAATCTTGTGAGTCTTCAAGTCTGCAGACAATTGGCTCGATAAAAAAATAAGATTTCCAGCCTTGACAATGTGATTCAATGGACTCGGTATATCTGCTACATATTTAGGTTTGATTATTTCTTTCTTCATAAATTTTAAAAAAATAATTATAGATATAAAGGTTTCTAAGTATTAGATTAAAAATCAAAGAAATTACTTCTTCTTAGCAGGTGCTTTACCTGCTGCTGGTTTTGCTGCTCCTGCTGCCGGCGCTGCTGCTTTTGATTCTACAACGATTCCTGCTTCTGTCATTACCTTGTCAACAAGCTTTGGCGGAATCTTTGCTTCTAACAACATGCCCTTGATCTTTGAAGCTTCCTTGCTCTTGTTCTGCGCGATTATCTCTTTTGCTTTCGCTTCCAGTTTCTTCATCCTGTCTGCTGTAGCTTCCTGTAATTTTGCTCTTTCTGCTTCCAATTTCTTTTTGTCTTCTTCACTCAACTCTGTCCTTTCTTCCTGTATCTTCTGGTCAAACTTTCCTTCATGTATCTGCTGTAGAGCTTCTCTCGCAGGAACACCCTCAACTAGGATTCCCATGCTCTGGCATGTTCCGACAATCTCTCTCACTTTATTCTTCATGTCTTTTCCAGAAAGACTGTCTTCCTTCATCTTTGCAATCTTGATAATCTGCTCAATCTTAAGGTCTGCAACTTTATCCAATAAAGGATTGCCTGCTCCTTTCTCGATCATAGCTTCTTTAAGAATTAATTGTGATGCAGGCGGTGTGCCAACCTGAATCTCAAACTCTTTTGTATCAGTATCAATTATGACTTTGACAGGAACCTGCATCTTTTGGAAATCTTTTGTCTTGTCATTGATAGCCTTGACTACTTCACCTATGTTGACTTTCAAAGGTCCAAGCGCAGGTCCGATCGGAGGTCCTGCAGTAGCCTTGCCCCCTTCAACCAAAGCTTCAATAGTCTCCTTAGCCATTTTATGAATGCTGAAAACTAGGTTCTATTTATAAAGGCTTCGTTTTAGAACAAGACTTTATGCCTTGGCAGGCTTCATATTTCTTCTCTTTAGAAGTTCAATTTCAATCTCGCCGAAATGCTCTTTCTGGTTCAAGTTGATCCTTCTTTCGTTGCTCAGGTGTAATAAAGGTACGAAAGTAAAGACCTTGCTTTCCTTGTCATTGGCAGGAAGCAATTGGTTGAATGTAACTTTTCCTTTTCCTTTCTTGAAAAACTTGATAATGTCCTTGTATACTTTTACAATGATTTCGCTCACATCAACAGAACTAGGAATCTCAATCTTTTTTCTGGCATATGGCATCCTGGATGTTACCCTTCTCTTCCTTACATCCATTGCCTTTTCCATTGCTTCCACAAGATCAAAGACACTCACTTTTCTTTTTCTCGGCTGCGGTGTTTTTGGATACAATGGATTCTCTTCCTGCTGCTGTCCATTCAGCATTGGTTCAAGAAGATTTATGTCCTCCAGGTCTTCCAAGTATTCTGCCTGTTCTTCTGTCTGCCTGAATAATTGGTCTAGTCTTTCCAGTTCTTCTCCTACGAGTTTCTTGCTCTTTACTTTCAATAACATTGCGCTTGCTAATATTACTTTACCGCCAACATTCAAGTTAGCTTCCTTCATTTTCTTTACTGTCTTGATGTAAGAATTAGCCAATTTACTGACATCTAGATCCCAAGGATCCAATCCCTCAGACCTCACCAGTTCCATAAGCAGCGACTGCCACGAAATCTCGTCTTCATTAAATATCAAACTGTATATCTGCTTTTCCATTGTTACTGCGAATTTATACCTCTCTTATATAGCTATGGATGGCAGGGCCCTTTATAAATCTTTTGACTTTGTCAATAAAAAGGTTTTTAAATAAACCAAAGTTATCAGCCTATATTCCGGGCCCATGGTCTAGTGGTTATGACACCGCCCTTACAAGGCGTAGATCCCCGGTTCGAATCCGGGTGGGCCCATTCTCACAACATTTATATACGAGATTTTCTTAATACAATAAAAACAGGTGATATGATGTTCAAGCACAGAGGGGAAACAGCGGTTTTGATCTGCCTTGTGGTCGCAGCAGTTTTAGTTGTGACATTAGTTTCTGTCCAGACAATAGGACAGAGCAGTTCGATGACAGCAGTCACAGGCAATGTGATTGCAGAACCAGAACCTGCCATCGTGAAAGTGCCTAGTACTATCGAAAACAAACAACAAGATCAAGAAATTAATTCTACATTAAATTTATAAATAGCCTTGTTTTTCAGCTCTAGTATTCTGCGCCGGTGGTTGAATGGTACAATACGACGTTGCCAACGTTGTGGCCCGGGTTCGATTCCCGGTCGGCGCATCTAAAACTTCTTTTTTCTGTGGAACTGTGAACTTCCGCCTTGAGAACTTCTGTTTCGAGAACGGCCTCTGAAACTTCCGCCCTGTGAACTTCCGCTTCGAGAACCTCGACTTCTGAAACTTCCACCACGGAAATTCCCGCGACTTCTAGCAGGTCTTTCCTCTCTATCATTCCTGAAGTTTCTTCTGCCGAAAGATCTGCCTCTTGACGGTCCTCTAGGAGATCCTCTTGAACGACCAGTATCTATCGTGACTCTCTTCAGCCTTGGCATCTCTATCCTGTTTATCTTGAATTCTCTGTACTCGTTCTGGATCCTGCCAAAATTGTCATAGTCAAGATCGCATAATACATTGATGACCTTTCCGTATTCACCAGCTCTTGCTGTCCTGCCTATTCTATGTACATAGTCTTTTGCATCTTTTGGAAGATCGTAGTTGTATACGTGAGATACATTGTCAATGTGCAATCCTCGCGCAGCAACATCAGTACAAACTAGAACGCCTGCTTTTCCGTCGTTGAAAAATGAGATGGTGTTTGTTCTTTTGTTTTGCGTTAAACCGCCGTGGATAGCGATTGCTCGTATCCCGTTAAGCTTAAGATTCTTTACAACAAAATCAACATTGCTTCTTGTGTTGCAAAAAACCATCACCAGATCAGATTTTTCTTTCTTTAATAGATGCACAAGAAGAGAAAACTTCTCTTTTCTAGAAGTATTATAATAGACCTGTTTAAGTTTGCTTGGATCCACTTGTTTTTTTGCAGAAACTTTTATTGGATTTGACATATATCTGTCTGCCAGATCTCTTATTTTTGGTGCGATTGTCGCTGAGAAAAACAAAGTCTGTCTATCTCTTGGACATGCTTGTATGATTTTTTTCACATCGTCTATAAAACCCATGTCAAGCATACGATCTGCTTCGTCTAGAACTAATACTTTAAGTTTAGATAAGTTTATCGTTCTTCTATTAAGATGATCAAGCAATCTTCCAGGCGTTGCAACAACAACATCTGCTCTTTGAATTGCATCCATCTGCGGACTGATAGAAACACCGCCGTAAATGCTTATTATCTTCAATCTTTTATTGTGCGAAAGCAATTTTAATGATTCTTTGACCTGCTCTGCTAATTCTCTTGTAGGCGCAAGCACCAATGCCTGCACACCCTTTCTAGGAATTACCTGTTCTACAATCCCGCAGCCAAATGCTAAAGTTTTTCCAGAACCTGTCGCAGATTCTCCAATCACGTCTTCTCCTTTCATAATGTGAGGGATAGAACCCTCCTGTATCTGGGTAGGTCTGGTGTGACCCATTCCTTTTATTACTGCCAGTAATTGCTGGCTCAATCCTAACTTATCAAATAAATTCATTCTCTGTTTACCTCGTATCAGCACTTAACCAGAAAAAGCGAAATGTTCATGAAATATAAGCAAGTGCTCTCTCCATACCGATTCTCTATACTGAATAACAAATGGGCCCTTTATAAAGCTTATGGTTGCCTTAGTAAAGGGCTGTTAAAATCTAAATTTATTCTTTAGCTTCTGTGTCTAAATTGACATTTTCAGCTTTCGGACCTCTGTCTCCTTGCACTACATCAAATGTTACTGCATCATTCTCGCGCAAAACTACGCCTTCTGCAATACCAGTCTGATGGACAAAGTACTCTTTACCGTCTTCGCCAGCAATGAAACCAAATCCTTTGCTTTCATTAAAAAACTTTACAGTTCCTTTCATTTTTGTTTTACCTCTCAAATTGTTCTCAGAAAAAGCTTAATACTCCACGCCAATCAATAAAATCAAATGACAAACACATTAATATTTTCTGAATTTAGAGTAGAAGAGAGGACTTCTTTTTAAAGGCTTCGCTTTCTATTGCAAAATAATATAAACAATTTCTATATTGGCTATTAGGATGTTTGAGATAACAGCACAGGACGGGGAAGCAAGGACTGGTTTATTGCACACTGCTCATGGCAAGTTGAAAACTCCGTTCTACATGCCAGTCGGCACAAAAGCAAGTGTCAAAAATATTTCTCCTGAAGAGCTCGCAGATTTTAAGACAGAATCCATCATCTGTAATGCATTCCATCTTCTTCTGAGTCCAGGTAGCAAAGTCATCCAGGAATACGGAGGTCTGCACAAATACATGAACTGGAACAAAGGCATTTTCACTGACAGCGGAGGCTTCCAGATTCTAAGTGAAGAATTTTTATTAGAAAGGAATGATCAGAGAGTTGTTTTTCAGGACAAAGTCAATAACAGGAAGCATGAACTTACACCA
>JAHWIA010000058.1 GCA_019322855.1 Candidatus Woesearchaeota archaeon
CATAGAAACATTGAGAAAGATGGTCGAAAGGAACGAGAAGGATTACATTGCATCAAAGAAAAGAGGCTTAAGCATCAAGCAAAAGACTGCATTGAAAAAAAGGATAAGGGAAAGACTGAGAAGAGGAAGGATCCTGCTCGAAGAGCTTCCTCTTGAGACAAAGATAATAGATAAGATCAAGCAAAAACTTTTGGCGTATTCTTCTAGCATGACAAATCTGAATGAAGAGCTTATTGAATTAAGAAGACAAAATAAAAAGAAAAGAAGACGATCTAAACTATGGAAAGAACTTAAAGGTTTGATGAACGAGACAATGGAGACTCCTGAATCTTTGGAGACTACACTGCAACGCACAAAATTATTCTATGACGAGTATAAAACACAGATAAATGACCTGTCAAGAGCAAATCTGAGGCTGGTCGTGAGCATTGCAAAAAAATACAAGAACAGGGGCATGAGTTATCTAGACCTTATCCAGGAGGGAAATAGCGGAATGATGCTTGCTGCTGAAAAATTCGATTATAAAATGGGTTTCAAATTCTCTACCTTTGCCACCTGGTGGATAAGACAGGCAATAACAAGGGCCATCATGGATCAAGGAAGAAATATCAGGGTACCTATACACATGATAGAGATTATAAATAAAATGAGGAAAGCCTCGCGGAGATTGTCGCAGCAGCTCAACAGAAAACCTACTTTTGATGAAATAGCTTTCAAGATGGATACTACGCCAGAATATGTGGAAACTTTGCATAAGATAAGCAAACACACCACGTCCTTGCACAGACCTATAGGAGAAAATGAAGAATCTTCCTTCGGCGATTTCATAGAGGACGATAAAGCAGAAGATCCGACAGATTCCATTGACATAGGGCTGTTAAGGGATAAACTATCAGAAGTCTTGCACACTATCCCAGACAGAGAAAGGGATATAATTAAACTCAGGTTCGGACTGGGAGAAGGAGAAGAGTATGGCGCAAGATACACTCTCGAAGAGATAGCTCACATGTTCAAGCTCAGCAGGGAACGGATCAGGCAGCTCGAGGCTAAAGCCTTAAGGAGCCTGCAGCATGTGACAAGAAGCAGGAAACTCACGGGTTTCATTGACTTGGATACTAAAAGAGATTTTGAAGGTAAAAGTGAAGAAAAAGAAACAGGGAAACCTATATTTACTCGTGAATCAATGAAAAGATTCGCACTCTATGCACCGCGGAAATTGGAAAATGAAATGTGTGTTCGAAGAACTGCGCTCTATAAGTTGCTCATACCTGACAAGCAAGGCTCGCTTGAATACTCAAGAAAAAAAGCTAAGCTTTTCTCTCGCCTTGAAACAATTACAAAAGGTTCGACTGATTTTCCAATCAAGCTCCTTGATTCTTTGCTTGATGAACTTTTCATCAGTCTGAAAAAGGACGGTTTTGTCTGGCCGTCGAGAGAGAAAGTTAAAAAATTAACAGACATTGTGGCATACAGGATAGTCAACAATAGAAGAGTATATCCGGTCCCAAAAGAAAAAGAGAATGTTTGGATGTGTGTTGGACAGCTTGAAAAATGTCCTGGCGCATATACTGAATTAAAATTAAGGTACAACCTAAAAAAATTGAAAACCTTGCCAAAATCCAGACAGCCAAATATTGCTACTATAAGTGACGGAAGGAGAAAGTTCTTTTTCATAACACCAGAGAACAAGTTTCTCTTCTTCATAGATGCAAAACCTAAACCTTCTCCAAGGATGACTCTGCAGGAAGTTATCGATGATTACGGAGTTTCTCCAGAATTCATCAACCTGTGCGGGTTGGGCAAGCCTGTAAACGGATTGTATAACAGGGTTCTTGTTGAAGACATAATGAGAAGAAGAATCACAGGGCGGGACATCTTGGAAACTTATGAAGTTACTTCAAGATACATGGCAAGAATTGCTCCTGGTCATCTTGATTTTTCAGAAGAGGATGGGACATACAATGCGGCAGAAGTAGACAAGTTCATGAACAGGAGAAGGATTTCTATGCGGAAAACAAAAGAAATGATCAAGATGATGTTCGAGCTCAAGGAGCATCCTGTGACTGCAGAAGATGAAACAGAATTGAATGCAATGTCTGCTTGCGTCAACAAGTTGCCGACAATCAACAAGCACATCAATTCTGTATTCCAGATCTATCGCGCAGCAGAGGCTTATCCAGAAATCCTAAAGAAGATCAAAGTAGAGGGGAATGAATCTCATTCCTACGAACGGATATTGAACGAGCACATAGGTCTGGTCTATTATCATCCAAGAAGAAGCATGATGGAACTTTGTCTGCACGGGGATTTTGTAGGAAATCCTAGGAAAGATTCAATACAATTGGCAGAAGTAGTTTCTTATGCAGAAAGATGTCTGGAACGATTAGGCATATGGCAGGCAGTGCATAAAGAAGAGACTGCATGCCCGCTTCAATACCTTATAGAACATGACATTGAATTGCCTTTCCTTTTCAAGAGACAGAATAATTATGAAATAAGCGATCTCATGTATTTTTATGACACTCTTAAGGCACAGGTCCTTGAATTGGGCAAGAAGAGTGTGAAAAAGATTTCAGGCAGAAGGATATACAACTGTCTGGACGAGATAAGAAAGACTGTTGAAGCCAGAAGGGCAGATAGTCTAGGACCTTTAAAAACCTAGAAGTAAAACTTTAAATATTTCTATTCTATAATCAATAAACTGGTATGTTTAATTTTTGGGGTAATTGGAATGTAGGACCTTCTTCAGCAATAGTTCCGGCTATTATTATTTCTGCACCAATAGTTGCAAGTGCGCAAGAAATACCTAACAGGCCGAACATCCCTGTCCGTTCTGAACAAGGATTGTTCCAGGACATTGTTAGCCTTGAAGAGAAAAGAATCCTTTCGAGAAACAGCATTCCGCTCGAAGACATGTGCAGGCTTGTCACATTGAATGTCTATCAAAAGGATTTTGAAGAAGCTGCAGAATTCTATAGAAGAGCAGAAGCTATGGGTGGCAATGAACAATTGCTGGCGATCACAGAAGCAAAACTGCTCTACGGAACTTTCAGAAGAGATTGGGACACAAAAAAGATCAGCACGCATGCTGCAAAGAGACAACTGGATGATGTCATCGAGAAGATGCAGGAGATCTTTGTGGACAAAAGCAACAGCACAGAGATAAGAAGGGAAGCTCACTATATTGCAGGTCTTCTTAATCTGAGGATGAATGAGGTGCGGGGCAGTCATGAAAACGACAGAACTGCATTCGCGAACCTTGTTAGGGCATCAGAGCTCGAACATCCTCTTGCATATGCAGAGATGATAAGCGGAAAGCTAGGCCTGCTTGTCTCGTGCGGGATGCAGAAACTAAAAATAAAGAGGAGCTCCTTGAGTGTAGAAGAAAAGAAAGAGAAGATAGAGCAACTTGACAAGAGAATGCAGCGCATCGCAGAGATAGAAGCTCCAGAACTTTACAAGAAGGGTGTAGAATGTGCGCTTGCATTAGACGATAAGATAGAACAGATACGGGCGCATCTAAAGCTTAACTTAAGGTATGCATTTTTCTGCACCCAATTGGGAGATTTTGCCCAAGACTATCATAATACAAATGTCTTATACACACACGCAAGACTGATGATTGAAGATGTCTTGAAAATAGATCCTAATAATGAAAGAGGCCATAATTATTACGGTGTTGTATACCTAAGATTTGCAATAATCAATGAAGAGTATGAAAAGAAAATGTTCTTCATAGATCGGAGCATCAAAGGCTTCAGAAAGGCATTGGAAATAAACCCAGATGACTCTGGCCTTTACTGCAACCTGATACGGGCTTTGAAATACAAGGCAGATCATACAGAAAGGCAAAGAAGTGCAAAAGAAGCACTGCCCATCTATCAAGAGATGATGACATTCTGCTGTAAATTGATCGGAATGAGGGAAACACACAGGATGTCTGAAAAAGACATAGATTATGCAAAGAAAGTTCTTGACTGGGGCAACAAAAAAGGCGCAGAAAAGAAAGAGGATGCTAATCAGGAAAAACGCTGAATCTATTAAATTCTCTATATACAAGGCCTGAACACCTTGAATTGACCGAAAAGCTTAAATAAACGATTAACTATGAGTCAATAATAACAGTACAATAGGGGGTGTTGTATGGAAGACCAGACAGAGACTATAAAGCTAGGTGGCAACATAGAATTGATTGGCTTTAGAGACTTGGACGGCGGTTCCATGGTAATTCTGAAAAAGATTATCGGCAATTATGTCAGAAAATTGAGTGATGGAAGTGAAAAGTTTGAATCATTCAAGCTTCATCTCAAGCCCATAAGCCAGGGAAATCTATTTGAAGTACACGGCCATCTGGTGGACAACGGCAGAAATTTCACAGCAGAACACACAGACAGGAACTTGTTCATCACAGTGAACAAGGTGCTTAGCAAGCTAGAATCAAGCATGAACTGATCAAAAAAGAGGCTGAAGTGACTTTTTCTTGTTAGGATTAAATAGAAAAATATTTATAACACAAACGCTTTCTATATTTAAAATGGCTAAAAAAGCAAATTACAGGATTAGAGAATTAAAACATCAAGGGAAATACTACCACGGTACAATCTACAGGATGGATGGTGGCGGACAAGGCTATCTTTTCAAAGTGCCTAAAAGTACAATCTCTGGACTAAAGATCAATGGTCTGGTCGAAGTCGAGAAGTGGAGCCAGGGTACAATGCACAGAGGAAGGAATAGGATGGCAATCCGTTTGAAGAAACTAAAGTAAAACCATTATTTTTGCTTGTACCTTTTCTTTATTTTTTCTAATTTTTTAAGAATTAGTTTGCAGACAAATTCTCATCGTATACTATCTGCACGCCAGTCTGTTCTGCAGGCTGCGGTTCTGGTTCTTCAACAATCTCTACAACTTGCTGTTCTTCTGCAACAGGTTCAGGCTGTGGTGCTTGTTGAACTGCAGGTTGAGGTTGCGCAATAGTATCAAGATCTATCTCAAGAAGCTCTGCACACTTCTGCCTTATCTCTTCTGTGTTAGTGCCTGCTTTTGCCTGTTCAATGTCTTGCACTGTTATGGTTGCTGGTTTTTCCTCAATCTCTACCACTGACTCTTCTTCAGGCGGAACAAGACAGCCTGAAATAAACAGAATTGTGATGATCAATGCAATCGCAAGATATTTTTTACTCATCTTTCAGCCTCTTATAATTGTTAAGATGAGTTCCTATATAAATATTTCAGAACATTTGTATTTTTAATTTCTTTTGAATGGTAACAAAAAATAGTTTCTGTGCAGTGAAATTGTTTTTAAGCCTTCACAGATAAATTTATATATGAACAGTGTTTTTATATATGAAAAAAGTTGTAAAAATGAGGTGAGTTAGACAATGGTAATTGTCTTCAGAATAAGAGACGGAAGACGCAACCGAAGGTTAGGCAAGTACGAAGGAACCCTTGTCAGGACAGACAAAGGGGGCGAACATACTTTTTTCTCAATACCGATAAGTCAAGCAGACAAACATAAGTTTAAATGGAACAGTTATGTGACTGTGACCAAATGGGGGAAGGGCAGGACAGAACGAATGCTGAAAGAGAAAGTGGCATTAGGTCTTAAGCCTGCAAAATACAAATAGGTGTAAAATGGCAAGAAAAGGAAGAATCATTGATCTGAAATTCGGCAAGAGC
>JAHWIA010000059.1 GCA_019322855.1 Candidatus Woesearchaeota archaeon
CCGACGGGATTTGAACCCGCGACCACTCGGTTAAGAGCCGAGTGCTCTACCAGACTGAGCTACGAGCCCGTTTTTCCATGAAAAATCCGCTTGTTGTTTTAAATCTTTCTCATATTTTAAGCAAAATTTATAAATACAACCGAAACACTTTAATATTAAATATCCAATTAATGGCGGTAGTAGTTTAATGGTAGAATAGGAGACTGTGGATCTCTTGGCGCGGGTTCGATTCCCGTCTACCGCCCTTTTTACTACAAAAATTTTGTTGGGGATTAAACAATGGATGTATCAAAGATTAGAGAAAAAGGAGAGATGGCTAAAAATCTTGTAGCGCGCGGGATTGCAGCTAATATGGAAGAAGCGCACAAAATGATTGATTCTAAAGGGATGGTAAGGACTGACATGCAATTACAGCCAGAGCAGGAAAAAGCTATGGAGGAAATAAAAGTGGATGAACAAGTAGATCAGATCGCTAACGGTAACAATGGAATATTGAAAAGAGTTGAACAGCTTGAACAGATGCTTCAACAGTTCAAAGAGTTCTTCAATAAATACAAGAACAATAATGATAATAATCTGAAAGAACTGGATAGCAGCATCAAGATGATGATGCGAAAATTAGAAAGGGGCGCAGTCACGAACGCTCCGCAGCAATCACAGCCAGCTGAGCAGCAAACACAACAACAGGAACAGCCTGCGCAACAACAGCCAGCACAGCAGGAAAAACCGCAGAGCAACACACAGGCTCAGGCACCTGGCACTAATCTCGATCAATCACAGTTTTCTGTTGAAAAGATATTTAACAACAGCAACGGTCGAATGATGAAGAATAAAAAATAAAGGGGTGGAGAAAAAAATGTCTATGTTTAAGAAATGGTTTGAAGGATTGTTTACTCCTCTTAAGACGCTTCCTGCGATCAAGAGAGAAGCAAACATGAAAGACGCGGTTCTTTACATTCTTATTGCAAGTGCAATCTACGGCGTCATTGGCGGAATTTTGATAGCGATCCTGCCTACTACGAGCATGACAATGGGATATGGTATGCTTGCTGCAATGATGGGACTATCTGTTGTAACATTGGCGGTAATGTTCCTGATATTGATTGTTATAGGCGCAATAGTCGGATTGTTCGTGCAAACTGCAATCTTCCATCTGTTCGCGTACCTTTTCGGTGCGAGAGCTGCAGGAGGATTCACAAAACAGCTTTATCTGAACTCTGTATTCAGATCCGCACTGTTCATCATCATGATAGTGGCATTTGTACCGCTATTGGGTGTGATACTTGCAGTACTATTGGGTCTGTACTCATTGTTCCCATTGACAGTGGCTATCAAGGAAGCATATGACTTTACATGGGGAAAAGCAGTTTTGACTTGGGTAATACCGACAATCATCATTGTTGTTTTGTATGTCGTCATGTTGATGGCATTGCTTGCGCCAGTGATGTTTTAATTTCTTTTTTTCTTCTTTTTATTTTGACCCAAAAGTCCCACAAGATTATTCTCTATGAAAATATTCTTTATAAACAACAAATGCTTATTTTCTATACAATGAACCCCCAGTCATAGTCATTTTGCTAGATTTTTACGACGACTATGGACCGTAAGCTTTTTAAATAGAAATCCATAGGATTTCTATATGGAGATAGAGAGCATCAAGGGACTGCCTCTTGAAGAGCAGATAAAAGAGCTGAAGAAACTCAAGGAACAGTTTGCCAAAGAAAAAGGAGCTTTGAAAGACCAGATCTTTGAGCTAGAGGACAGTAAGAAGCAGAAAGAAGCATTCGCGAAAAACCTTGTTGCTTCTCAAAAGGATCATTCTGCTGCAGAAGTTTCTGTTATTGTTTCGAGCATAAAGAATGTCAAAGGAGTTCTTACTGGAAAGAACAAGGAACTGCAGTTCGTTGAAAGGGCGATAAAAGCTGCAGAAGACATGCTCAAGAAAAGGGAGCAGGAGCTTGAGGACGAAGAAGAAGAACGGCAGGGATTTGAACTCTTGCTCGAGCAGTTGATAGTTCTTTACAAGAAAGAAGAAGAGAAAAGACATGTTTTTCTTGAGAAGATTATTGACAGTAAAGACAATGGAAAAGAAAAAATAGAGACAGAAAAGAAAGAAAAGGAAGACAAGCAGCTTGAAGATGAGCTAGAGGATGTCCAGACAAGAAGCCGTAGAAGAGAAGAAGAGCAGGACTATGTAACAAGACAGCAGCAGAATGATTACATGCCGGATCCTGCAAAACAAGGCGGGCAAGAAGGAAATGCTTATATACCAAAAAGACCTGACGATGAAGTATACCATACTGCAGAAGAGAGCAGGCAGTTGTATGAGAACAGGAACGATGACTATGTGCCTAACAAGGCGCAAACAATGGAAAATTCAAAAGAATTTGAATCTGAAAAAGATAAGCTTTTGAAAAAGATAAAACATTATGAAACAGGAAGGTGAGGAAACAACTTTCTGTGACTTGAGGTGAATAGATGGCTAATCAGATATCTGGAGATTATTATCACACAATGGATCAAGACTATGGTACAAAGGCTAAAGAATTTCAGAAAGACATAGGTGTAACTGTATTCGAAGGAGCAGAAGGAAGGTTCCATCAGAGTGTCCAGGCAAAGATTAGGCATGGTGTAGGTGCAATCGAGCTTCAAGTAGGGGGCCAGGGTGAGAATTTCGGCGCTGAAAGTTATGGTAAAGAGGCAAGAGAAGAATTAAAGAAGCTTGCAGAATTGAATGAAGTTGATATACATTCTGTTCATTCCCCTGCAGGAGTCATTGGATTTTCAGGTTTTGATCCTCAAAGAGGCCAGTTCAGTGAAGAACAGAGGGATTTTGCATTCAATGAAGTGATCAAGACTATAGATTTTGCAGCTGATGTTACTCATGGTGGAAGTTTAGTGATTCATACTGGCGAGTTCAACAGGCCTATGGTCAGCGGTTTCAAGGAGTTCGAGGCTTATGAAGGAGAGGAGTATGCAGCAGATGTTTATTTTGCAGACAAGGACAGTGGTAAAGTAGAAAAATTATCAAGAGACATTTCCATACCGGTCGCTCTAAAGAAACCAGTGCTTGACAAGGAAGGGAAACCTGTCTATGATGAGTTCGGCAGGAGAAAGATGGAGACTGTCTGGGAAGGCGGAAAACCAAAGATGACAACAAAGAACTGGTTTGATTATAATGAAGAGCTGCAGAGCTTAAAAAAACAAAAATCAGGAACAGAGGCTGAAAAAGAATTCAGGGAAAAATATTCTATTCCAAAAGGCTGGTCTGGCAGGGATCTTGCAGGAGCAGCTTTCATGCACGAATATTTCAACAATCAACTGGACAGTGAGGTTGCGCAGTATCACAGATGGGCAGAAGCACAGGTGAATGCAGAAAGAAACATCAGTATGATGAGGAAAAAGCTTGAGATGCAGAAAGCAAGGGAACAAAGATTCAGGGATGCTGGCCAGCAAGACAAACTGAGCGAAGAATACATAGAGCATCCTGTAACAAAGGAGATGATCCTAAAGAGCGAGTATGAACAAGAAGAATTAGAAAAAGCAACCGGCGAATTGAGATATCACAAAGAGATGGCAGAATCCCACATAAGAAATATCGAACAGATAAAGAAGAGAAAGAATGATCTTGCACCTATCAAGGAAGTTGCATTGAAACGTACAGCAGACAGTCTTGCAAAGATGGGTGTGATTGCCTGGGAAAAGACAAAAGAAAAGAAACTCGACAGGCCTATAACATTGACTCCTGAAAATCTGAGTCCGGTCCAGTTCGGAAGCCATCCAGAAGAGATGGTAGAGATTGTCGAGGCGTCCAGAAAGGCAATGGTCGAACGAATGACAAAAGCAAAGATACCTGATCCGTCTGGAAGGCAGGATTATAATAAAAAGACAGGCAAATGGGAAGTCAGGATGATCCCTAATCCTTATTTCAAAGAAGAGTTCTCAGGCGAGCAGGGAAGAGCGAGAGCTAAAGAACTTGCAAAGAAGCACATCAAAGCTACACTGGATTTCCAGCACATGCAGATGTGGAACAAGCATTTCAAGCGAAAGCCTGGTGAGACAGAACCTGAAAGAGAAAAACGATTCAACAAATGGTTTGAACATCAAGTAGGATATCTTGCAGACAAAGGAGTCATAGGAAATGTTCATGTAGTTGACGGTTATGGGAGAGGTCATGTCCATCTGCCTGCTGGCCAGGGAAAAGCGCCTGTTGAAAGAGCGCTTGAGATTCTCAGGGATAAAGGCATAAAAGCTCCATTCACTAGCGAGGGCTGGTTTGAAGGCCCTGCAAGGCAGAGCGAGACTGCCTTTGAGTTCAGCGGAAAGCACTTATATACGCCTACTGGAAGCTATAATTTTGCCAAAGATGTCATGGGAAGGCAGTATTCTATGTACGCTCCTACCTACCTTTTCGGGGATCTGGCTCCTGATAGGGATGATTTCACCGTCTGGTCTGAAGTGCCTCTAGAATGAGGTTTCAAGGCTTCTATAGTCTGTTTCTAGCACCACTTTTAAGTAGTTACGAAATAGAAAGATTTATAAAGAGGGAGCACATTATATAGTAAAAGAGAGGATGAAAAACACCTGAAAAATGGCAGTTTTGAAGGATACAGTAAAAAAGGGTATAAAGGGCAGATTCAGACTAGAGGATATTGCGCAAAAAGATGCAAATACCACAAGAGTCATCACTCTTTCTGACACTCACAAATTGACTATAGAATTAGTTAGAGGCGCAGTTGACCTTGCGCGGAAAACAAATGCAGACGCCATCCTTATAGCAGGCGACTTTGTAGACGGCGGAAGATTCTATGAGATTCTAGAAGACAAGGGATACAACAAAGAAGTCTACAGACAATGGGATACTTTGATACATCAGATCTTCAATAGTACTCCTGGCGATGGTTCAGAAGAGATTTTTAAAAATTACTTTGAAGTCAATGGTATGAATGCAAGACAGATAGAAGCGTTCAAAAGGAATTTTGCAGTGCATCACCACATTAAACAAGAAATAGGTCGGTTGTTTGAGATAGAATGTATGGAAAAAACAGCATACATGTGTAAAGAATTAGAGCAAAAGCCTGAAAACTGTAAGATAGGAATCATCTTGGGCAATCACGAACCAACTTCATGTCTGAATCCTTTAGTTATTCCACAGGAATGGATAATTCCTTGCAATGGCATCAATGAAGATCAAGGGGTTTTACAGATTAATGACCATTTCCAGGTTATAGGACATGTAGGAAGCAGTGAAAGATACGCAGGCTTGCCTGATCACATGTACAGTCATCTTAGTAGTGTAAGAGAAGGTAGACACTATAGAGAAGCATTATTGAGATGGAAGGCTAAGATGGGTGAGGGTAAATTAGAGGATCTTAGGAGAGAAATGCTTAAGGAAGATAAGACTTACGATAGATTGAAAAAGCATCTAAAGAAAGGTACAATATTGGTTACGCACAAGAGCAGTTCACCAAACGGCGCGAACGAGGAAAAGCATCCAGATTCAATGGATGTTGACTGGGGCGCGTACAATGCAGTGACAGAAGCTGTGGAAGACACTGATAATA
>JAHWIA010000060.1 GCA_019322855.1 Candidatus Woesearchaeota archaeon
ATCCTTTTGGACAACCATGCCACCAGCAGTAGCTCGCATATCCGCTGCCAAGACCACACCATCTGAACACTTTATTCCAACAGTAGTAGTCCCAGTCTTTAATTTTTGACTATCGTTCATTTCTTTCATTCTTATCATTCCCTAAGAACTCTTGATGAATGTGTATAAACGAGGGACTATATAAAGGTTTTGGTTCTTCTAATCCTTCCAAACAATGAACCCGCCCATGTAATCCTGCCTGAAGACTTCTTTTTCCTTGAACTTGATTATCTCGGTTCCTTTGAACTGTGCGATGTCTCCTTCGCTCTTGTCAATGTACTCGAAATCACCGTCCTTGAAATTGTCCGGTCCTCTGAACGGTCGTTCTGGATCCACTTTCGCTAGTGCTTTTCCCAGAAATTCAAAAACTTTGTGTGTAAAATCATGATCGCCATGATACTCCATCTGCATTCCTCCGTTGTATGACATGTTCCATATCGGTCTTCCTTTGAAGCGAACAACTTCTTGTCCTGGCGCGAAATAATAGCCAGCATAGCTGTCGACATATTCAAGATCGTCTTCAACAAATGGCGCAAACTCAACAAAGCCGGGCCTCTGCGGATTTTTAATCTTGGGAGCATCACCAGCATAGCCGTGCATTCTTGCTTTTAATAAGAATTCAACTAATTTTGTTTTCTCGAATACCATTTTATTTTACATCTAATAAACAGAAAAATTTACCTTGAATATTTAAACCTTAGCATATGAATCTTGCATAATTTATGTCTTCATAATTCTTCTGATCTTCAGAATACCATGTCAATCCATTAAAAGGGATGGAAAATACATGTCCCATTACTTCCAGCTTGCTGGAATCATATTCTGCAAGATCATTCATGCATGTGAATGCAACGTTTCCATTTTTTGCATAAATGAATAAGTAACCGTGATTAATTATCTCTTTTCCTCGTTCGCTTGCAGAATCAACTTCGTACAGATAATTGCAAATATCTCCTGGACCCCCGTTTGCAGGAAACACTCTTGTCGGAAAGACTGCTTTTTCAAAGCGAGGGTATCCTCTCAGGATGTGCTTTATTCCATCAACAATCACGACACCCTTCATATCAATTCCATGTTTTTGGTCTGACAAGGATTCTTCCCTAGTCGGCGGTCTGCAGTAGAAATTAGTGCTTGCAATCGCACCCATACTACATTTTCTGAGAAAGGAATACTGTCCAAGGCACGCAATTGCCATCCATGCACGCCACATACCCATTGTTAGAGAAGGAAACTCTAAAAATTCATAACAGTTCTGGAACCCTTCATATTCATTTACATCTTTTGCATCTATAGTTAATAAAGAAAGCAGATTTCCTCGAGAATTATAGAGGCTTTCCTGGAACTCATCGCAATCCACTTCGCCTTTGATCAATGTTAATCTTGTCATTGCTGAATTTCAAGAAAAGATAAACCATATTTAAATCTTACTCACGGTATAAACTTCTTATTATTCCTGGCCTGGTGTGCCATTCCTGCTCAATGGGTGACGCTATAGATTCTATGCAATCAAAACCATATCTTTTTGCCTCTGCAGCTTTTGTGGTCATATAGGCTGTGCTCATCGGTCGATGTCTCTGTCCGAATCCTTTTGTGCACGGCAGGTATAGTGCGAATCTAATCGAGAAGTGTGCAGGATTGAATATTTCAGCCATCTTTCTCATATCTACTTCTATATCTTCCATCAGAACGAACGACAGGTTTATTTTTCTTCTTCCAATCATCTTATGCCACTGTTCTCCGAATTCTGCAATCTCTTTAAAACCCATCAGTTTTTCATATCTTATCATCTCTTTTCTTTTTTCTTCGTCAGTAGAATGCATCGAGATGTTTATCTGAAAACTATTCTTATAGTCACAAAAAAAACCCATGATGTTCTGAAGAAGTCTCTTGGTTTTTTTTCCAGAAGGCATGATGGTTGTCAACTGAAAACTAGGTTCGTGCTCTACTGCGATCGCCACCAGTCCGCCGTCTGTCGCAGGATTCAGCAACGGCTCGCCCTCGCGCGTGAAGCAGACTTTTAATTCTCTTTTAGGATCAAACCAAGGCACGTTCTCCTTGTTTGCGAGCGCAAGTGCCACCTGCTGCACGTATTCTTTTGCATTTATGTCTCTCTTATAATCCCCGACATAACAGAACGTGCAGTCTGCAGGACAGCCGATCTGAGAAGCTATAGAAATAAGATTCTTGTGATACATTTCGCCAGAAAAGACAGCAACATCTACAAGTTCATTATCGTGCGTCCTGAAAACATCGATATGGACCCCCGGCCGATATCTCACATGCGCTTCTGGCTGTTCCTTTAGCACCATTTAAAATCCATAGAATCCCGAATATATAAATCTTGGGTTATTACTTGCAGCATCTCTTTGTGTCGCACGGACCAAGATCTTCTTCATCTTCATCACAAGCAGCCTTACAAACACCGCCGTTTCTCTGGCATTCAAGTTCTGCAGGAGTTCCAAGCACCAAACCTGTATCACCGCTCATTATCACAGTCACTTTTGATTCGCCGATCTTTCCTTGCTTATCTAAAACTCTTAGAACAAGATCGAATGCATCGCTTGATTTATAACTGTACTTCAATTGATTAGGGCCCATAATAGTATACGCGCCTGTAACAGAATCCTTTTGCCCGTCAAGCTTGTTGATATAGAATCCATCATACGGTTCTTTCTTCTGATTGTCTTTATTCTCTGGCTTTGCATTCCATTCGCGCGCAACATCCTGCGCAGACTGCCATGATTTTTCGTCATACAATGCAGCACTTTCTATTTGATTGCAGTCATCCCACATGGTGAAAATGACTTCGCCGTTCTTTGTATAGAATGTCTTGACATCGTTTGTGATCAAACTGTTCTTCAAAGGCAATACAAACTCAACCTTAGGATTTGTCTTGCAGTCTTTCGGAGGAACGTCCTTGAAACTAAATGTTAATTGCTTGCTCTGCACACTATCTCTTCCAAAAGGAACAAGCTGATCCCTGTTGTCTATGATTCCGTTCTTGTCCACGTCATGATATAATGTGATATTGATCTTATAAGTGCCAGGAGGGAAAGCAGTGCTCGTCGTGCTGGACGCAGTGCTTATCCTGCTCGTCCTTGGCGCAGGCAGTGTCCTTGTTTCCAGAACATCAGGACCTGCTTCTATTATCATCTTTGCCCTGTCATCAGAACTCACAGCATCTATTGAATAAGATATCCTATCTACTACTAAATCCTCATTTGCAGTGCATTCAATCCTGTCTCCGGACTGCGCGCACGTCGCGTTCTTGTCTTCCAATTTAAAGAGCAGCATCTTTCTCTGGTATTTAGTAGTAGAAGTGACACTCTCTGCCCTGACATTCATCACATCACCTTTTTCAAGATAGACGCTCTTATCAATTCCTAAAGAAGAAAGTCTTACCTTCTCTGCCTCGAACACCAATTGCTCTTCAACAGAAGAAACTCCGATCGCTTCTTCAAAGGTATGTATGTTATTCACATAAACAGTCTTTGAACCTGAAAGATCTATCTTCCACGATGCTAATTTTTTAGAGTCATCCTTATTTGTCACAACATCCCCTCTAGGATTTGTCATCTCATAGACCAGATAAACATCAGGCTGTTCAGTGTCTGCGCCCGTCATTGCAGGAGATGCAGAAGCCACTTCTGACTTGACAACAACACTGTTGCCAGGATAATAAGTATTGATATTAGGACTGAAACTGCTCGACTTATACTCTACAGCCTGCAATGCACCGCTTATTGTCTCGCACAATATTCCAGGAGGAACTAATTGAAAATGACATTGCGCAATCATCGGTGATTTTCTTATTATCTGTTCTTTTTTCTGCACTTTCTTTGCCTGGTCACCCAACTGGTAAGCAAGATCAAGTATCGCAACATTGCCCCAGTAACGCGCTTTCTCGTCAGTATAGAAGATATTCGTCTCAATGCTTCCGTCTTCTTCAACAAATATACCTTCTTCATAGATTATGACAGGCGCGCCCGGCGGACAGTATTCTCCGCCAGGCTCACGTTTATCGCAAACTATTTTCACACTACCTGTCACACGTTGTCCTCCAGAAAGGATGCCGAGAGTAAGATAATAGTTGATAGAAGCCTCGCCAGTGAACGTATTCCACGCATTGAATCGTGATTCAGGGATCATAGGACCAATCACAGGTGCGACAGGAACTCTTGACGCCTGCTGGAAAACATCCCTAAGGTCGCTCCAGTCGCTCGTTATCGCGCCGATGCACGCCTTGTGCACGAGCTGGTCAGTCGATAATCCAAACCTGTTCTGTATCAATGCACCGTACCTGTTCTGCAGTCTTTTGTTTACTTCCTGGAAATTTCCCCTGAAAGTGCTTCCCTCTCCAGAACCGAAAGAGCCTGTCGAACTCTTTCCCATTAATAATTTCTTTATTGCCCAAGTTATCAAGTCACAGACATACTGTGCAAACAATCTTTCACAATAACCGCCTCTTACTTCACCGATCATTGCCTGCTGAAGGCATTTTTTCATTCCCTGGCTCACCCGAAGGAAATTGCTAAGATGTCCCTGCACACCGCTCACGCAACCGCACTGCAATGATAAGAAAATGTCATCATAAGGATTGACTTCTCCGTCATCATTCAATGAATCAGCATCACCAGGCCAGCACTTTGTCTCGTGGAAGCCTGGCGGTCCTTCTGAATAACAACCGACACTGCCTGACTTCGCGCTTGCCTGTGAATACGCGCTTTGGTTCAATGTCGTGCATGCGTAACGTACTGTTCCTGCACCGCTCACCATCGGCCCTCTGCTTCCGCTTGAATAAGTCGTGCCTGTGCTTTTGAATGTGATAGGCGCTGCGCTTTCATTCACAGAACGTATTTCTATTGCATTCTCTCCTCTTGCGCATATAGGTCTTCCATCGATGGTCTTTGCCTGTGTGCCTGGCACCCACCTATAGCTTGTTGTCATACCATTTACATCCTGCTTGAAAGAGACATCTTCAGGCTTAGGCTGGACTGCAAGAGGATTTTCTTTTTTCTTGTCATCTGCTGCAAAATACTCTTTTTTATCTTCATCATAAACATAATCCTTGCCCTTGTAGCTTGCCACCTTGTTGACCTGCTTGCAGTCAGGAGGTATTGTCGGGCACCACACCCTGTCGCACACCATATATAATCTCTTTTCATTCTCTGGAGTTGCACCGCCAGACAGCCAGCTGTAGACAGTCATCGCCACGCAACCGACTGTCGTAGCTAGCGCGACTTTTTCTGCGACATCCACTGCCTGCTCAAGGAATTCAATCCAGTCATCTAATATCTCTAAGGTTTGATTGATCATCTCTGGTGTCAAGAATTTTGTATAATCGAACGGAGTCTCGACCCCAACTGCATGCTTCAGGTACACATGCTCGTTCATGCTGACTGTCCCTTCTCTATAGCTGATCACAGTGTCGAGCGCGAAATCAATCTGCAGACCTGTTCCTGTATCGCCTATCTCGTCGTCCCCAAGATCCTCTTTCAAT
>JAHWIA010000061.1 GCA_019322855.1 Candidatus Woesearchaeota archaeon
GGAGGCGGAGGAGGCGGAGCCAGGGCTGCATACTATTCATACCAAGATGCAACGCCAGAACCTGAACCGCAGCCGCCTACACCTAAGACAAAAACACCGAGACAGGCAAAGCCAGTCAATGTGACAGAGCCAGAAGAAGTTGTGCCTGAACCCGCACCGACAGAGCCAGTAGCTGCACGACCTGTTGAAGAAAAAGGTTTCAGCGGAAGTTTCTTGTGGTGGCTGATACCGTTATTACTGTTATTGGTATTATTGCTTGTATTATATGAGATAAAACTGCACAAGGTAAAGGAAAGGGTAGAGGCAATGCCTGGTGCGAGGAAGTATAAGAAACTTGAAAAGATGTCAACAAGAGCATTGGCAGCCGGCTTCTTTGAGAAGTATGGCAAGTCAAAAGATTATAAGAAACTGATCAAGAAAGTTGCAAAGCCTAAGCCTGCAAAACCTATGAAGGTAAAAATAAAGAAGCCAAAGAAGATCAAGGCCAAGAAGATTAAGCCAGAGAAAACAAAGATCAAGCCAAAAACATTAGAATCAAAGAAGTCTGTAAAAGAACTTGCAGCAACATTCGCTGCAAAGTATTATAAAGAAAGGCCTGAAAAGCCATTGAAAGTTAAGAAAGTCAAGCCAAAGAAAATCAAAAAGGCAAAAGTAAAGAAAACAAAACCAAAAAAGGTAAGGCCAAAAGCAAGGAAAGCCCGAAAGATTAAATCATTCACAAAAGAAGGCAAGGATCTGGCAGGCCTTGAAGATGACATGAAGGAACTCACAGGGAAGATAGACAAGCTTTTGAAGAAGAAACTATGACTGGGGGTATGAAGTGAAATACAAGCAATTTACATTAGATAAGTTTCAAGAGGACGCGATTCATTCTATCGAGAAGAATAATTCTGTAGTAGTCAGCGCGTCAACAGGAACAGGAAAGACTCTTATTGCAGATTACATCATTGACAAGAGCATCAAAGAAGGAAAAAGGGTTATTTACACAGCACCTATCAAGGCCTTGAGCAATCAGAAATACAGGGACTTCATCAATGAATACGGCGAAGATAAGATAGGTATTCTGACAGGCGATGTTGTTATCAATGATCGTGCACCTATATTGATAATGACAACAGAGGTATATAGAAACATGTTATTGGAGCACAGCATTGTTCCTGACTTGAGTTATGTTGTATTTGACGAAGTACATTTCATGAATGATCCTGAAAGAGGGACTGTCTGGGAGGAAAGCATTATCTTCAGTCCAGAATCTGTAAGATTCCTTTGCCTTTCTGCGACAATCCCGAATGCAAGAGTCTTTTCAGAATGGATACGGGATATCAAAGGACATCAGGTTGATGTCGTTACTTGCGCTAAAAGAGCTGTTCCATTGCAGCATTTTTTGTTTGACAATGATGAAGGCGTGGTAAAAGGCAATGAACTGAAGAGAATAGTTGCCATGGAGGAAAATTACAGGATTACACAGGCAAGAAAGAGAAGAGTCAAGAGAAGATCCTTAAGACCAGAGCCTAATCCTCCAAACCACTTGTTTTTAGTGGAAAACCTGAAAGAGAACGATCTGTTGCCAACAATTTTCTTCACGTTCAGCAGGAAATTCTGCCATTCAAATGGTTTGGAATGTGCAAAAGAATTTGAATTTACCAATGACCAGCAGAAAGCAGAGATAATCTCTATCTATAATGATATAATTCCTCCAAAGATCAAGAGCATGAGGAGTATGCAGGATTTGAGGAATATGATTGTAAGAGGAGTAGCAGTACATAATGCAGGCATGCTGCCAAAGGCAAAGGAATTGGTTGAAATCTTATTTGGCAAGGGATTGATCGCAGTATTATATGCGACAGAAACTTTTGCAGTGGGAATCAATATGCCTGCTCGAAGCGTCTGTCTGTACAGCCTGAGAAAGTATGACGGCAGGTCTTTCCGTTATCTATTTAGCAAAGAGTATTATCAGATCGCAGGAAGGGCAGGAAGAAGAGGCATTGACAAGCAAGGATTTGTCTTTGCAATGGTCGACAAGGGTTATGATGATGTGAACAAGATAGTCAGTATCACTACGAGAGATGTCGAGCCTATAGTGAGCCAGTTTGCACTATCTCCAAATGTTGTGCTTAATCTTGTTGATAATTATGATGACTATCAGATAGAAGGCATCCTGAAGCAGAGCTTTGGTTATTATGTGTTGAAAAGAAAGAGAAAGAAACAGGTAAGGATCATGGCCAGCTTCAATAATCTGAAAAGAAAATTGATGAAGCACGGCTATATTGACAAGAATACAAGAAGGCTGACAAATAAAGGAAGGTTTGCAGCAAGGATATATGCTGACGAGATGCTGATCTCAGAACTTTTATTTGGCGGAGTCTTCAACAAGCTGTCAGAGTCTGACATCAATGTTCTTTTAGGGGCGATAGTATATGAACCAAGAAGAGCAGATAAATTCTACACAAAGATGAAGAACCCAAGAGTTAAAATAAATATGAGCAATCAATTGATAAGAAAGAGATTGAAGCCAAAAAATCTGGCAGTCATGGACGAGCTTGTAAGATCGTGGAGCGACGGTTGCGAGTTTAAAGAACTTTTGCAGAAAACTAACCTCGCAGAAGGCGACATCATCCGATTGTTCAGGCAGATCATTGATAGGCTGGGACAGATAATGAAGGCAGAGCATTCAATAACAGACAAACTAAAGCGATGCCTGGAAAAGATTGACCGGGATGTTGTTGCGGTGGAATTCTAGCACCTGCATGATTTTTTATTCTGGTTTTATCTCATCTATGGTCAAATATTCACTATTCTTTACAACAGGTTTTCCTGTATCTAATGCTGCTTCTATTTTCTTATAACCATTTTTGTGAAAAACATATGCTGTGTGAACTCCATTATGCACTAAATAAAGGTCTGTTCCATAAATATTTGAAACAATTATTGGGATTGTCAATGGGATTTTTTTAAGAGCTTCATCAAGCTCTGGATCCGTGCGATTCTTAAAACTGCGATACAATTGCTGGACCTGTCCAACGTACTTTTCTTTTTCACGAATCCCTCCTTTCATTTTGACTTTTACATGAGTCTGATAGAATCTCAATTTGTTTATGGGTATTTCAAAGATTCTTCTGCTTCTTGATAATTTCCTTATTTCGCCTAATGGAGTCAGTTCATATTCTCCATTCTCGAATATGTATATTTGCGTCTTCAAAGCTTGCAAGACGTCCTTGTGTATTGATCGTTTTTGCAAAGTCTTCTCTAGCTTATTTAATTTCTTGAGCAATCTTCTTCTCTTCCACCACCCCCCTTCGCCATAGTTGTCAATTAA
This sequence comes from Candidatus Woesearchaeota archaeon, assembly GCA_019322855.1. Lineage (GTDB taxonomy): Archaea > Nanobdellota > Nanobdellia > Woesearchaeales > WJKV01 > WJKV01. The sequence goes on from JAHWIA010000061.1 coordinate 3,317, forward strand.
AGAAATAATTTCCTTTATACTAGGAGGTGCGAAATCCTTTAGTTCGTCTGAAACCAATTTCAAGATTGCTTTTATTGCTATGAGCGGCATTCTCAATAAAAGGCCGATTCTGTATAAAAATCTAACGAAAAAGCTTATAAACCGCAACACTATCTGAATAAGAGAGAGGTGGTAGATTATAGTACAATTCAAACTAACTAAGAATATCAAGTATCTGCAGAAGAAAGCAAAAGAGATGAGAAAGGATATTCTTATTATGTGCCATTCTGCGCAGAGCGGTCATCCTGGCGGCAGTTTGAGTGCGATCGACATTCTTGTTTGCCTATACCGTGGTTTCATGAAGCACAATCCTAAGAATCCCAAGTGGACAGAAAGAGATCGCTTTGTTCTTTCAAAAGGCCATGCATGTCCTGCACTGTACTCTGTTTTGGCAGACTGTGGCTATTTCATGCACAAACGTCTTTTAACTTTCAGAAAGATAGATTCCAGACTTCAAGGACATCCGAGCATGCAGGACACGCCTGGTGTAGAATTTTCAACAGGCAGTCTTGGCCAGGGTTTTTCAGGTGCAGTAGGGATGGCTCTTGGCAGTAGATTGAATAATAAGAAATCAACTATCTATGTAATGCTAGGTGACGGAGAGTGTGACGAAGGACAGGTATGGGAAGCTGCGCTTTCAGCTGCTCACTACGAACTAGATAATCTGATTGCGATAGTAGATGCGAACGGCTTGCAGATAGATGGTTTCACAAAAGACATAATGGATACAGAACCATTGACAGAAAAGTTCCAGGCTTTCAACTGGAATGTCATTGAGATAGACGGTCATGATTACAAACAGATAATCTCTGCGCTCGAAGCAGCGAAAAAAAGAATGAATGGCAAACCTACTGTCATTATAGCAAGAACAATCAAAGGAAAAGGTGTCTCTTTCATGGAAAATAAAGTAGAATGGCACGGCAAGGCGCCTAGTGACGACGAGATGGTAATTGCATTAAAGGATCTAGAATGAAAAAACAATCAGCGACACGGGATGCGTACGGAAAAACATTAGCTTCACTTAGAGATCCCAATATTGTTGTGTTGGATGCAGACCTTTCCGAATCAACAAGAACCAGTTTTTTTGCTGAAAAACATCCTGAAAGATTCTTTGAAATGGGAATATCAGAAGCGAACATGATGGGCGTTGCAGCAGGCCTGGCTACCTGCGGAAAGAATGTTTTTGTTTCTACGTTCGGTGTTTTCGCCACAACAAGAGCCTTGGACCAGATAAGACAGTCTATCTGTTATGCAGATTTGGATGTGAAGATTTGCGCGACACACTGCGGTCTCACAGTGGGCGAGGATGGCGCGACACATCAGGCAATAGAAGACATCAGCATAATGAGGACTTTGGCTAATATGGAAGTCATTGTCCCTGCTGACGCGCACGAAGCAGGCCAGGTAACACAATTCCTTGAGAAACACAAAGGCCCGGTCTATGTGAGGTTGGGAAGGAACAAGTACTTCAACATGCACGAGAATCCAAGACTAAGACATAGAAGATACTATAATGCAAGGTTCAGGTTTGGCAAGGCGCAGATCCTGAAAGAAGGAAAAGAAGCAACAATCATTGCCTGCGGTTACATGGTGACAAAGGCATTGATGGCTGCTGAAAAACTGGCGCACGAAAACATACATGTTGGTGTGATTAACATGTCAACAATAAAGCCGATAGACAAGGAAGCCATATTGAAATGCCCGAAGCCAATATTGACTGTGGAAGAAGGGCTGGTGAATGGTGGTCTGGGAAGCGCTGTGGCAGAAGTATTATGCGAGGATTTCATTGATTTCAGCAAGAAACCCATGCTCAAGCGAATGGGCGTATACAATGAGTTTGCAGAGTCTGGCAAGGCAGAAGAATTGCTCAAAAAGTACGGCCTGACTCATGATGACATTGTGGCTGAGATGAAGAATCTGCTTCTATAAGGCTTGAAATGGCTAAATTCTAAGGTTTAAGCTTGTTCTTAGATTCGTCTCTTTGAAGGGGCAAATAATAGAAAGCTTTATATATAGATTAAAACTACCACTATACAGATACTAATAAAAGAGGCTCAGGAAGTCTTTCTTCCCCCAACACCCCTGAAATTCTGCCTGGGCCACTTTTTTTATATCGTTATGTTAAAAG
>JAHWIA010000062.1 GCA_019322855.1 Candidatus Woesearchaeota archaeon
GGTTCCTTTCGCCCTTAATGAATCTATGATCTCAAGCGCTTCCCCTCTCTTTCCTTCATCCAATGCAATCAATGGCGTATTTTCAGCAAGAATTATCGAGTTTGTATTGCTCAATGCGCCTTTTGCATTCTTTATCACATCATCAAATATTCCTTTTGCACTCATGCTCGCGCTTATGTCAAGAACCAATACAGTGTTCTTTGTGATGACTGTCTGGTCCACCTTAATCATAGGTTCTGCTACACTCACTGCAAGCAGGATAAGAACTATCAATTGGATAAGGAACAGGATGTCTTTCAAAAAATTCCGCAGGAAACTGCTCTTGTAGATGCTTCCTTTCTGCCTTACTAGAAAAGAAAGTGATGGAAAGATCATCTCTTTAGGCTTCGGCCTAATAAAATATAGAATGATAAAAGGCACTAATGCTAGAAGTGCGTACAATCCTACTATGTTTCCCCACGCCATGTGTATTTTCCCTGTCTTGTCTTTCCTTTGAAAAAGAGTACCGTCCTTTATAAATGTTTCGACGGCTGATTATGCAAAACATTTATATACAAATGTTTCTTGTTTATTTGCAGTATAATGAGGAAGGGAAAAAAGAAAGATAGGGGCAAACTAAAGATATTTCTAATCATAGCTTTAATCATAATTGTTTCCTTGAGCACTGCCTTCCTTGTGAAATTCGCAGTTACAGGCCTTTTGGCAGGCACGACCTATGCTGTGAAGACAGATATTGACGATCACATAGTGCAGGGCTGCGAGCAGAAGCTGGCAGACATGACCTGTTCAAGATGGACTTCTTGCGTGGACGGAAAAAGGTCAAGGACTTGCAGGGACGAATCAGGCTGTCTTGAATACTCCGGCCACTTCGTAGAAGAACAGACCTGTACAGTTGATGTAAAGACCGGAAGCATAAGTACAGGCCCTATAATCGCAGAATTCTGCAACAGCAATAATGAATGCGAAGATAAAGAGAACTACATCCTTTGTCCGAAAGACTGCAGTGCGAATGGCAAGGATAATCTGTGCAATGACAAGGAGAACGGTATCTGCGATCCTGACTGCGGACCGTATGACAAGGACTGCATTAAGTTTCCAAAGGCGACCAAGTTCACTCCAGAATTGAGCACAAATTTCAGCCAATTCGACAGTTTCATCCTGAAGAACATGGAATTGGGGATAGAAGGCAAAGGCACTATCCTTTTCAAGGACGTTGTTGATGTCAGCGGTGCAGACCTTGACAGGCACGTGAACATAAATTACAATCTTGTCAATGTGAATGTGAAAGAATTGCCTGAATTAAATGCCAGCGCAAGGATCACATTGTTCAATATCGTCTTCAATGAAACAGCTATATTGTTTAATGGAAAATTGTGTGACGAATGCAATATAAAGAAGTTCAAGAACGGCACATTGATCTTTGATGTGAAACAGATGGGATCTTACAGGGCAGAGGACAAGAGGATTGCAGAAGAGCAGTTCGGCGCGCACGTTACAAAAGTTGGAGGATGGACCTTGTTCAATACCATAGTCATCATCCTCATCTCGATATTGATACTTGCAGGCGCAGTCTATGCTTACATGAACAATTACAACAAGAAACTAATGAAAAAGGTTGAGAAAAATAAATTGATGCCTAAGATAGGAAAAAAGCTCTTTAAGATAAAGAAGGAAGAAATACAGCCAAAAGAAATAGGATTGAGGCCAAAGCAACTGGTAGAGATCAAACCCTTCCCTAAAGTGAAAGAGCACAAGGAGAAGAAGCCTGCCATCCCTATCGTTGTTGTCAAGAAACACAAGCAGAAGGTGCAGAAAGTCAAGCCAAAGACAATCGTCGTGAAAAGACTAACCATAAAACCAAAGCGGAGCAGGTCAAAAGTCATGTTCCCTGTCAGCAAGCTTCCTAAATTAAAGATTCCAAAGGATCCATACAAGGAGGAAAGGCTTGCGAAACAGAGAGCTGCAAAGAAAAGGCTGCAGACGATTAAGAAGAATAAGAAAAAGAAGACAACAAAGGGAAAAACTACACGAAAGAAGACAACTAAGAAAAAAACAACAAAAAGAAAAGTTAAAAAGAAAAAAACAACTAGGAAAAAGAAATCAAGTAAAAAAAGAACAGTCAAGAAGAAACAGACAAAAAGAAAGACAACTAAGAAGAAAGCTAAAAAGAGAGCAGTAAAAAGAAAAATTGTAAAGAAAAAAACCAAGAAGAAAGCTGTAAAAAGAAAGCCCGCTAAGAAAGTAAAGAAAAAAGCAAAGAGAAAGTCAAAGACAGACCGCCTCATGAGTGAAGCAAAAAAGCTGTTGAAAAGCTGATTCTATATACAAAACAAAACATTTATATATGTTTAACACTAGATAATATGTAAAGGGGGTTGATCAAAGTTTTACAAATAAAATTCAGGAATAAAGAGGATCATGACGATTCAAGCCAGCACGTAGATGAAGAGTTTGCACACGTCAGGAAAAAAATCACTAGAATTAATGAACTCGATTTCTAATACAACAGCAACAACTGTAAAACATCTGGCAGTAATAGTAACTAGTATAAGAATTCTCCAGAAAAAAGATTAATAAAAAAAAATTTATTTCTTTGCTTTGTATCCTTTAGGAACTCTGGATATGTCACGGAAAGCGCTTGTTCCTTTCTGTTGGCTAAACTGAACCTTGTCACCAACTTTAAAATCAAGCTTCATTGGTACTTCAAGATAAATTAATTTTCCCCCTGATCTAACTCTCAGTCTTGCGACACCATCCTTGTGAATTCTCATTTCTTCTACTGTACCTGTAGGCATTATCAATCACCTCATATTTTGATTCTATACATAAATATTGTATAATATATAAACGTTTCTATATGGGGGCATAGTGTCTAGCGTAGTGATTATGTATAACAATCTAATAATAAAGACTCGGATATACAGTAGAATTAGCATAATGACGAAGCACACTATGCCCATTCTATATGGGAAATCCTTTTCTCTTTACTGCGATAATCGTAATTGTTAAGCGTAATCGATAAGTTTATATAGGAGCTCAACCTCCAAATAGATGGGGGTATTAATTTGAAAAGAATCAATCAGGGGAGCATAGGCTCTGATGGCCTTGCTAAAAGATTCGAAACAAGAGGGGGCCTGGAAAAAGAGGTTGAGACTGTTCCTGATCTATCAGGTATAGAGACTAATATCTATCTTGCGCCTTACAATCCATTGCATGAAGAGATTGTAGAAGACTCTATCAATAAAGTTGAAGCCGGTTCTTGCTATGTTTCTATCTTCTTTGAAACAAGATTCGATACGAGCGGATATGTTGAAGTGCCTAATGTAGAAAGAAAATCTGTAAGAACAGCTTTCTTGCGAGCCTTGGATGTGTTTTCAAGGATTGCTTTGAACAGAAATCTGGATCTGTCACAGACAGGATTGATAATACAGGTTCTTTACGAAGACAGAAGCGAAAGACCTGATCTAGAAAAATACTATGAACAATTGGCAAATCATGTAAAGGATGTTACTGTCTATTGCAAAACATTTTCTGAATACGAAAAAGAACTCAAGGAAGTTCAGTAGAAACAGGATACAAAGCTGTTTTTCTCTTTATATCTCGAAGAAGTTTTCCACCGTCTATGATTCTTGTTGTCTGTCTCTTTTCTTTTTGTTCCTTAACACCATAGATAGACAATAATTTAGAATAAACCAGCATCTCTTCCGGATCAAGTTCTGATAGTTTTTCTCTTACTGCATTTTCGAAATCAAACATTCCGTTTCTGATCCTGTCTGTTAGGAACTTCTCATGAAGTTCAGGATATCTTTTCAATGGCTTGTCTATCATAAAATTGAAAACAAATTTATCAATATAATCTGCCTGGAAGTTGGGAAGCGCAAGCAATGCTTTTCTGTATCCTGGATGATGCTCTCCTATGATGTAAGGCTTCCTGTCACCTGCATCAAGATAAAGAGCATGGATGTTTTTCTCAGCACCCAAGGATTTTATTTTTGTCTCCCAAAAACCGAATATCAGGCCGTCGTACTCATTTCGCCTCATCTTTTCAATAGCTTCCTTGTCATCAAAAGCAAAATCGAGATCACACCCAGGAATATTTCTTATGAAATCCTCTTTAGGCACGTCATTGCAATATACAAGGATTCTCGGTCTTAACGGCAGCCCGCGTTCTTCTGCTTCATGAAAGATAAGCTTTATAGTGCGTTCTCCAAGCATCTCATGTGCCCCTTTTGTGAGATCCAGCAATTCTTGGGCTTGCTGTATATTGCTATTGCCGAAAAATGGATAAGAATTCTTGAATTTCTCAATATTGGCAGCTGTAAGACTCGCGCACAAGCCAACCAGACCGCTGTGTTCCTCACCAGATGATTCTAATACTGTCATTTTCTCTGTGGTTTCTCTACAGATTCAGAACAAAAACAGGTATATAAATCTTGTAGAAAATCAGGCACAAATTTGGTTCAAAAACGGCCTTTTTACTACTCAATTTCAGTGAAAGGGTTCTGTAAAGAACAAAATATTTATATTCAGTTCAGAATCTTTTCAAGATGAGGGGTAACTTTGGGTAAAAACAATGATTTTGACATAGATGAGCATAGATTGAAGCTCAGGGCTCTTGTTGACATTGTCTCGTATGTGGGAAAGCATGTAAAGCTGAAGATGGAAGGCGGAAATTTCATTGGCAGATGCCCGCTGCATAAGGATGCAAGAGACATGGATGTTCCTTCTTTCACAATAAACCCAAACAGGCAGAGCTTCAAATGCACTTGGTGCGGAAAGGGAGGCGATATCACTAATTTTGTCATGAACCTTGAGGACAAGGAATTTCTTGATGCTTTGATAACATTGTCTGAATATGCAGGGGTTGAATTGCCAAGAAAAAGCCAGCTCGAAAAGATCAAGAAGAGATGGAAAAAGTCATATTCAGAAGAGATGAGAGAATTAGGCCTAGAAATACGGCTGGATGTCCATCTTAAAAAAGACATTCCTCACGAGATTTTGCAGAATGAATATTCTGCCGATTACCTGATCCTGCTGAACAATGCAATGACTGCTTTTTTCTTCAGGCTGGAGCTGTTATATGATGAATTGAAGCTCAATTACAATCAAAGAGTCAGTGAAGGAAGAAAGATGCAAATTCTCAAAGAACTGGCTCCGTACATCACAAGGACGCCAAGCGTCGCTACGCGTTCTTATCAAATGAAGAAATTAGAAGAATTGCTTAATGTCAAGACTTCAAAAGTTGAAAGCGCAGTTACAGATTTTAAAAAGCCCTGGTTCGATTTTCAGACGAGCGGTCTCGTAGGATTTGAAACTCATCCTACTGCGCCTTATGAAGTGAGAGTCATATCAATGATGCTGAAAAGGCCCCACACTATCGAATACTTCAGAAAGAATCTCGATGAAGAATGGTTCATGAATAAAGCTTGCCTCGCCTTTTTCAAATTCTTGTGCGACAAGACATTGAGTGAA
>JAHWIA010000063.1 GCA_019322855.1 Candidatus Woesearchaeota archaeon
TGTTGCCTTGGCACCCCTTTATTTCTTATGGAACAAAAAAGGCATAAATGGCCTCTGCTAAGGAATTCGTACATAAACAAGGCCTGAAATATCAGCGATTCCATACGAAATTTAGGTTATATGGTCTAGAAACTATATGTTATAGAACGTACCGATTTAAAAACATTTATAAATAAAAAGATATTTCCTTTAAATATCCACGTTATTGGGGGTGGCGATAATGGCCAAAGCTAAAGCAAAGAAAAAAGTTGCACCTAAAACAAAAGATGCAAAACCAAAAAAGATCGAGATAGTTAATATTGTTGTAAGTGGTCAAGTTGATCAGGATAAAATCCCATTGGAAAAGATGGCAGCTACTTTGCCTAACACAGAATACAATCCTGAACAATTCCCAGGTCTTGTTTTAAGAATCAGGGAGCCAAAAACAAGTGCACTTATCTTTAACAGCGGAAAGATTGTTTGCACAGGCGCAAAGAATATGGAAAAAGTAGAGCAGGCAATGGGAAAGATTGTTGAAGCTCTTAAAAAGATCGGTGTCAATATCAAGAGCAAACCGCAGTACAAGGTCCAGAATATGGTGGCTAGCGGAGACATTGGCATGGATATCAACCTGAATACTCTCGCGATCAAACTTGAGAACACAGAGTATGAACCAGAACAGTTCCCAGGATTAGTTTATAAGTTGAAAGGAACAAACGCGACATTCTTATTGTTTACCAACGGACAAATAGTGTGTACTGGAACCAAAAGCAAAGAAGAAGTTGAGGATTCTGTTCAAAAGCTTATAAAGAAGCTTAAGGAAATTAAATAGTTTTTTATTTTCCCTTTTTTTCCCTGTTCCAGAAAATGGATGCAAGCACTCAGATAGAACTATTTCAGGATTTTATAGACTCTCATAACAAAGCAGAACTACTGGATGCTGCTCGAAAAAACGACCAGAGTCTAAGGATAGATTTCTCTGAACTTTCAAAATTCAATATTGAGCTAGCAGAGCTATTGCTGAACAAACCTGACGATGTTATCAAGGCTGCAGAGCTGGCAATAAGCAAGTTTGACATTGACAAAAAGATCAAGGTGCGTTTCTGTAACCTTCCAAAAAGCAGTTTGCTATATGTCAGGAATATAAGGAGCGAACACATCGGTAGATTCATCAAGACTATAGGTGTTATAAGGCAAAAGACTGACGTAAGACCGCAAGTGGTAGGTGCAAAGTTCGAATGCCCTAGCTGCGGGAACATCATAAATGTAAACCAGGATGATAATACATTCAAACAGCCTACAAAATGCGGGTGTGGAAGAAAAGGTAAGTTTAGATTGATCGAGAAAAAATTGATTGATGCCCAGAAACTAGTCATAGAAGAAGCGCACGAACTGCTGGAAGGCGGTGCGCAGCCTAAAAGAATCAATGTTTATCTTCATGAAGATCTCACGAGCCCGTGGACAGACAAGCGAACTAATCCAGGTACAAAAGTCATGGTCACAGGCGCGATAAAGGAACTTCCTATAATAACAAGGAGCGGAAGTCAGTCTGTTCTATTCGATCTTGCACTAATCGGAAATTATATTGAACCTATTGAAGAGGATTTTACAGAGCTATCGATCGGTGAAAAAGAATTGAAAGAGATTATCGAACTGTCCAAAGATCCTAAGATCTATGAGAAACTAAAGCTAAGCATCGCACCGTCCATCTTCGGCCATGAAAAAGTCAAAGAAGCGCTTGTCATGCAATTATTCGGCGGTGTCAGGAAAGTTAGGGACGACGGCGTAATAACAAGAGGGGACATGCACATCTTATTGATTGGAGATCCGGGCAGCGGTAAAAGCCAGCTGATCAAGAGGATGTCAGTTGTCGCGCCAAAAGCAAGATTCGTGAGCGGTAAAGGCGTTAGTGGCGCAGGACTTACTGCCACTGTTGTGAAAGATGAGTTCACTCAAGGCTGGGCATTGGAAGCAGGCGCATTGGTCCTGGCAAATCGCGGTTATTGTATGATTGACGAATTAGATAAGATGAACAAAGAAGACAGGGACGCGATGCACGAAGGTCTTGAACAGCAATCCATCAGCATCTCAAAGGCAAATATCCAGGCGACTCTCAGGTGCGAGACAACTGTTTTATCAGCAGCAAATCCTAAATTTGGACGTTTTGATCCATACATGTCAATTCCAGAGCAGATAGAACTGCCTGTTTCCTTGATCAACCGTTTCGATCTTATATTCGCTGTCAAAGATTTGCCTGATAAGGAAAAAGACAGGACTATGTCCCGTTTCATACTCAAGCTGCATCAAAACATAAAAAATGAAATGGACGTTCCGATCCGCACTGAGGTTATAAGAAAATACGTTGCTTATGCAAAGCAGACTTGTTTTCCAGTATTAACAGATGACGCATTGCAGGAGATTGAAGATTATTATGTAAAGATGAGGTCCAGTGGCGCAGATGAAGGAAGCAAGTCCGTCCCTATATCTGCACGACAGCTGGAAGGCATCCTTAGACTGGCAGAAGCGAGCGCAAGAGTAAGGCTTGCAAAAGAAGTCTCAGTAGAAGATGCACAGCGCGCTATTGTGCTGATGCAATTCTGGTTGTCAGAGCTAGCAATGGACAAGGAAACAGGAAAAATCGATATCGACAAGATCGCATCTGGAATATCAACATCTGAAAGACAGAAGATTGTCGGTGTCAGGGAAATCATAATCGAGCTGGAAAACAAATTAGGTAAAGTCATCCCTACAGAAGACATTGTCAAAGAAGCAGAAGCAAAAGGCATCAATGCTACAAAAGTAGAAGAAAGTATTGAGAAACTAAAAAGAAGCGGCGACATCTTTGAACCGAAACCGGGCTTTATTAGCAGGCTTTAAATATAAACAGCAATACTTAAATATTTTCTATTTTCCTCTTGATTGAATGGTCCAGACACAATACCAAAGATTTTCTGCAGTTTATGTTCCAATAAGCGAGATCTTCAAGTATGAGTACAAGAAAGGTGTTGCTCAGTTCGATCCTAACTATCTAGATGCAGGTTGTATGCAGATTTCCAGGGTTTCATTGACAGGTGTTGTCATAGATAACAAGACAGAGAATGGCGGTCCTGCAATCACTATCGATGATAAGAGTTCTACAATAGAAGTCAGAGAATTCGTAGATCCTTCAAAACAAGAAGGCCCTGTCTTGCTCAATGGTCTTAATATTGGAAATTTGATTACTGTTATCGGAAAAATAAAAGAGTTTGGCGGCCAGCGTTATGTGCAGGCTGAAATTGTTAAGAAAACAACAGCAGACTGGCTGAAGTTCAGCCAGACAAAGGCAAGAATCACAGAATTAAACTTAAAAATAAAGAACAAAGGGAAAAATTTTGTACAGACCCAACAACAACCTGCTCAACAAACACAATCCCAGCAACAACAACAAAACCAAACTCAAAATGACACAGAAGAAGAACAGATAATGGACGCGCCTCTAGACAAGATCGTGAACAAGGCAGAAATCATCTGCAAGATAATTGACGAAGAAGACAAAGGTTCTGGTGTTCTGATAAAGGACATAATTGAAAAGAGCAATATGGACGATTGTGAGAAGATAATCAATGACTTGCTAGAGAACGGAGATATCTTTATGGTGCAGCCTGGTAAAGTCAAAGTTCTTAATTAACTATCTTTAATTCTAAGAAAGTATAGCCACTAAATTAGGCGTGACAAATACCTCTACTAAAGTCGCGACAAACAGCATTGCGACTGCTATTCCTATCAACTCAGTGCTGTCAAATATTATCTTGAAAAACTTTTTAGAACCAAGATCATGCCTTATTATCGCCACTGATATAATGCCGCCTGCAAGAGCTCCTACAAAATAAGCACCCATCTCCAGAATTCCGTGGGGCATGTATCTTACCAAACCAAGTGCCAGTGCGTGCAGGCCGCTGTACGCAATCAACTTAGTCTTGATGAAATTCCCAATAAAAGCGCCTCCAACAGACGCGTTCCAAGTAAGTATGAAGATTGCGCCTGCACCATACAAGAATGAAAAGAAGATGCAGAATATGAGCACTTTAATATTGTTCAAGAATATTGAAAAGATGTATTTTGAATACATTGCAGCTCCTCCTGTGACGTGAGCATTCAAGTTGCTTATTGTATGGAACTGGGTGCTGAACAAAGTATTTGTCAATTGCTCTGGCAATAATACTGCCCATAGTGTGAATGACACAAAGAAACCGAGGAACATGAATACCAAAGTCATGACAGTCTTGCTGTGCTCTTTCAATATTCGATGCTGATCTTCATATATGATGTCATATTTCTCCTCACACTTGATTGCATAGTAGATGAACGGGAAGCAAGCGAATGCAGTGAAGAATACCATTATCAGGCTAGCCTGGTTCTTGAACAGTATCATACTCAAGATGATTGCAACAGAAGAATAAACAAAACCCATTATAAAAATATACTGCGGTTTCCTTCTAATAGTTTCATATCTGATTAAAGACTCTAGCACCATTTTTTTCTTACTAATTCACTACTGTTATTTTATTGTCTATATATTAATTAGCCAATATAAGCTTTTCGTATTTTTAAGCATAACCTTTATATACTTGATGAAGAGTTTGATACTCTGAAGTGATAATAATTTCAAAAAAATGTCTTACGAAGAACTATTAAAAAAAGCAAGGCAGGAATTGCCAGAGTCGGTTTTCATCAAGGAACGTTTCGAAATTCCTAAAGTAAAAGGATTCATCCAAGGAAACAATACTATAGTTGTTAATTTTGTTCAGATTGCAAAAACATTGGGCAGAGAGCCTGAACATCTTCTGAAATTTGTTTTGAAAGAGATTGCAGCTCCTGGCAAACTTGATGGACAAAGACTTATCATTGGCAGTAAGATATCTGCGAGTCTGATCAATCAAAAGATCAAGCTTTATGCAAATACTTATGTCCTTTGTCCTGAATGCGGCAAGCCAGATACTAAACTGATCAAAGAAAAGACAGTCAGCTCTTTGAAATGTGCTGCTTGCGGCGCAAAACATCCTGTAAGACTTATTTAACTTGATTCTAGGTCATTTTGAGCTCCAAAGGAAATTCTGACAGACCTTTATTTCTTATGAAGCTGATATTTGCATTTGAGAGTGACCCCTGTATTTCTTATAGAAAAAAGAAATTGATGGTAAGGTGTCTTCTTTTTGTATTCGAAATCAAACTAAACATTAGATTTTCAGTATAATAATAATAAATAATCATTAATAATTAAATAATATAATAATCAATTCAGTTATCTGCTTTTATTGATTTTCTTTATTCACTTGAAGTTTTCGACGACAAATCATTATTTTCTATATTGAAAATAATAACGTATTATAATATAATAATAAAAATATAATATATTATATAATATATAATATAATAAATAATAATATAATAAAATAAAAAATAAAATAATCAACTTTAA
>JAHWIA010000064.1 GCA_019322855.1 Candidatus Woesearchaeota archaeon
TTTAAAGATTATGTTTTCTATTTAATAAGACCGTAGCCTATCAATCTCCATCTGTTGCCTAAGTTCCTGCTTATCGTGACTTTACTGTTCTTTTCTGCGCACACAGGAAGCTTTAGTCTCAGTGTAGCTTTCTTTTTCTGGAGATCTGTTATTACACCGACTGTGGCTGCACTGTTAACATTGAGCATCAATACCTCGTTCTCTGCCAATGGTTTCACAACCAGATCGTCTTTTGCACCAACAACCCTGTCCAATAAATGTGCCTCTATTACTAATTCATACCATATCTCTGGTAAAGTACCTGGCTTGCCGACCACACTGCCTGCAAGACTGTCTGCTCCAACAATTCCAGGATCCAGTTGCGTCATCAATGCGACACTGCCGCCCGGAGAAATATTGTCGACTGGTTTCCCGCCTGTCATCAGGCCTGTGATCTCTGTCTGCAAAGGTTCGCAAACTATCTTGTTCGCTTTCATGACTTTTCTTCCTGGCCTTATCTCAATGGTGTCTCCGACTTTGATCGAGCCTTGCTTCAAGCTTCCGCCAAGAACTCCGCCTTTGACATTGATCGGGTCGCTGCCTGGCTTGTTTATGTCAAAACTTCTTGCAATGAACATTATAGGGTCTGCATTAGGATTTCTTTCTGGTGTCTTGATGACTTCTTCAATAGCTTCGATCACTTTATCGACGTTTACATTGTGCAACGCGCTTATCGGAATAACAGGACTCTTTTCAAAATCAGTGCCTTTCAAGAAAGCTTTCAATTGCTTGAAATTTTCCATTGCCTGTTCTTCAGATACAAGATCTATCTTATTCTGTATGATGACTACTTTTTTTATGCCTGCGATCTGCAGTGCCATCAGATGTTCTCTTGTCTGCGGCTGAGGACAGTCTTCGTTCGCAGCTACAAGTAAAAGAGCACCGTCCATTATCGTGCTTCCGCAAAGCATGGTTGCCATCAATGTCTCGTGGCCTGGAGCATCGACAAAACTTACTTTCCTTATTGGTATTGTTTCCCCGCCACATTCACATTTAGGACGTGCACTGTATTTCTTGCATTTCTTGCATCTATAGAATGTGCTGTCTGCATAACCTAGTCTTATTGTTATGCCCCTCTTCAATTCCTCGCTGTGCTGGTCTGTCCACTTGCCTGACAATTTTTCAGTTAACGTAGTTTTACCATGGTCTACGTGACCTACAAGACCTATGTTCACAGAAGGTTGGACAGGAATCGCACTCTCAGAATCTTTTGCTTTTTTTGTTTCTTTTTTCTTGGTTTCCTTTTTCACAGCTGTTTTCCTTTGTGCGATTTTAAACCTCCATAATTACTAAGAATGATAATTATGAAAAATAATAAGATTATGCAGACGCTTGTTCTGCAGCAGGCGCTGCAGCCTCTTTCTTTTCTTCTGCTTTTTCAGCAGGCTTAGATTCTTCTTTTGGTTTCTCTTCTTTTGCCTCTGGTTTAGCTTCTTCTTTTGGTGCTTCTTCTGCAGGAGCTGTTAAAGGTTCTGCTCCCTGCTTGATAACCTTAAGATTTATCTGGGCAATGTCTTCGTGTATGGTGTTTCCTGCAACTGTCTTCCTGTACTTCTTTCCTTTCTGCGGGATCCATACTCCACTGCCGCTCGTAGTGAATATGCTTTTTCTTGCAGTGCCTTGAACATCAAATCTCATTGCAAAGCCTGCCTTGTCGCTTCCGCCCCTTATCTCGAATTCATATCCTTTGAAGCCTAGCTCGTCTCCTTTGATCTTGTCCCCAATCTTCTTGTCTAAGAAAGCGTCTGCTTCAGGACTCTTCAATTCCTTTTGGACGGATTTGCCGTCTTTTGTGCTTATAACAACCTTGAATTCTGCCATTTTATCCTACAAAACTGCATGCTATTTATAAAGGCTTCGTTTTGGATTTAAATAAGTTTTATATACAATAGAACTTGCTGATGCTAATATGTTATTCCAGAAAATAGAGACAGTGCGGACAGCGGACGAATATTTGGACATTGCGTTTAGGCGGGCTGCCAAGAGCGCTAGCTCTGTCAGGAGCAGTGCAAAAGGAACCAGGCTCCAGAAGAGCATCACGATTGAACTTGCTAGACTTAAGGCTGTCTCTAAAGAATTATCCCTGACTTTCAAACGGGTTATCTCTACTTTTCCAAGTTTTGAAGATACTCACATCTTTTATCAGGAACTTGTCAAACTATATTTTTCTATTGATGATCTTAGGAAGGCTTTGGCTTCTCTTGATTGGGCAGCTGGCAAGGTTAAGGAATTGCATGATCTATACGGCAAGCAGATCAAACGATGCAAGTTCTATTTTGATGTCAATAAGAAAAGGGTTGCTTTTTCTGGCCGTGTTAGTAGTGTTGTGAAAAAAATAAACAAGCATCTTTTGTTTTTAGAGAATGCGCGCAAGACAATGAGCAAGTTTCCTGTTGTAAAGACAAAGATGTTCACTTGTTCCATCAGTGGTTTTCCCAATGTGGGAAAAACAACACTCCTTTCAAAGATAACAAAAGCACAGCCAGAGATCAATGTGTATCCTTTCACTACAAAGCAACTGAACATGGGCTATATTGTTTCTCGCGGTCAGAAGATACAATTACTGGACACGCCCGGCGCACTTAATAGATTTGACAAGCTGAATATCATTGAGAAACAAGCGTTCTTGGCAATGAGATTCCTGAGCGATACAATAATCTACATCTTTGACCTTACTGAATCATATCCTCTAAAAGATCAAGAGAAACTGTTCAAAAAGATTGTTACGGATTTTGACAAGCCAATGATTATTTACTTGAGCAAGACAGATTTATTAGAGAAGACTGAAGAAGGCCGTAAGGCGATAGAAGAATTCAAGAAAAAGTTCAAGGATGTCAAAGTCATTGATAACAAAGATAAGTTAGTTAATGAGTTAGTAAAAAGAAAAAAGGAAATTCTTTGAGCGTATAGTGTGTTTCGCTTTATGATTTATTTGGCTGATTTTACGGGTCTTTATTATTTGACAGAATTCTGTATAGCTACACTAGACACTATACGCTAAATGTTATGTGCTATAAAGAATTAATCCAGAACTTTTACAGAGCAACTCATTGGAAATTTATGTGATGCGAATCTAAGTGCTTTTTTTGCAATCGGAATATTCTTTTCATCAATATCAACAAACATGATGTGTTTTCCTTCCTTTACCTGTGCTGCTTTTCCAATCGCTTTTCCAAAGCTCTTTTTCATACCAGTACTCATCCTGTCTGCACCTGCTCCTGATGCCAATGGATTTTCCCTAAGAATGTGATGCGGATAGATCAAGAATTTCAAATGATATCCTTCTTTGCCCAATGCTTTTTCCAAGGTCCTGTTGCACGCAAGCCTTGCACTCTCGATCGCCATGTGCCTTATCTGAACAGCCTTGTTTGAGATCAAGACAACTCTTCTGGCAAACTTCTTTTTCTTGTTGCCCAGATCAAAACGAACAACATTGATGTGGGGATTGCCTCTAACAAAGTTTCGTTTCTTGTACTTGCTGTATCTTGTATAAGGTCTTTCAACAGTCCGATAAGCAACAGCCTTTCTTGTCTTTGCCATAATACGCTGGATTCAAGCAGTTCTATATAAAGGTTTTTATGGGTTTGTGCTTGAAATTTGAGTTTGATTTTGTATTCGTTTTAGTAATTAGTTACTAAATGTTTATTAATTCATTACTAAATGTTTGTTAAGGAGTTTCTAAAAAAGAAAGATATTTTGGAAATTTAGAAATGTGTTTCTAATAATTAATAAGCCATTGCGCCTATTGATTGAAGCCCTAAAGCAGTCAATAGCATGACTATACCTAGTATGGCTGCAAGTATTATTACAAATAAGATGAATAGAAGAAGTGTCTTGATTGCTCTGTTCGTAGATAATTTGTGAAGATCTCTTATGCCTATTACCATTAGATATAATTGATAGACAAAAAGACCCAGGCTTATTATCATTGATACTAACAATAGAATAGGATTCAGGAAGAAATAGTCAAGTGCGATGCTGGCAACAAGGATTGGTGCAAAACTGTAGACAAAGACCTTGAAGCTTTGCGCATAACTTGGCTGGCCTTTCATTATCTTGACTGCAAGATGCAGTATGAGTGTGACGAACAACAAGCCTGCTATCTTTATTATGTATTGTCCTAATGAAGCAAGAGCAATGACTGTGCCGTAAGTAGCTCCTTCTATCTCAGCGATCATTCCTGCTGTAGCCTGCTGGAATGTGAAGTAATTAACAGGAAATGTGATTATTGCGATTATTCCACTCAAGATGAGGAAGAATAACAGTGTTGTGAGAAAAGGTTCGTTCTCGACTGTCTTGAAGAATCTTGTAGGATGAAAGGCTACATTATAGATCTTTAGAATGTTCTGCTTAATGGTCGAGATGAATAGGCCCTCTTTTTTCATGCTATAAATAAAAAGATTTTTATATATAAACCTTTACATTATTTTCAAAAGGGGTGGTACATTAATGCCAATGAGCGCGTTAACAGCAGCAATCATCATCATTATCATAGCAGCAATAATCTTTCTTCTTGTGAATACTGTTGTAGTGTGGCTGACAACGTACTTATTCGACTATCTTATCAGGATTCAAGTTAGAAATTGGAAAAAGGCATTGCTTGTTTCTTTTATCGAGATTGTCGTCAATATCATATTCGTGATCATAATTACTGTAGTCAGGAATGTGGCTTTGTCAAAGGTCTTGGCTATCATCAATATTATCGTGGCCATTGTTTTGGCAACATTCCTGTTTTATCACTATTATTACAAAGGAACTTATCAGAAAAGGTTCAAGTCTAACAAACAGAGACTGAAGCATGAGCTGATGATCAGTATAGGTGCGATGGCTGTATCTATTATACTGATACTTTTGATTGGAATCTTATTATCATATTTACTGAATTGGTTAGTTACTGTGCTCGGAATAGGGGCAGCAGTAATGTTTTAGATATTGGGGGTTTGGAAATATATTTCAAAAATGTTGGCTTTTAGTTTCATTTTTGTTATATGTTTCTAAAAATTAAGTAACGGGTAACCAAAATATTTAAATAGTAAAAGCTTTTGTTAATTCGTTAACAAAGTTAAGAGGGTGTAGAGTAAACTGGAAGACCTTTTACAGCAGCTGAAAGAGATACCGCATTTACAAGCAGTGATCTCAAAAAAAGAGGAGCTAGTGGTGATTTTGGATACTGACAAGTATCAGGATTTCTATAACAAAGTGAATAAGGTCTTGACAGATGTGAAATTCAGTCTGCACAGTTCAAAAGATGTGGATGAAATCAAAAGTGCTTTACGGGCAGGAGAGGTTGTCATGGGTTCTATCAGTTTTGCTTCATTAGAACTGAAACCGTTCAGGCTTGTGAGTTATGACCTGACTTCTCTTTCTTCCAAACAAAA
>JAHWIA010000065.1 GCA_019322855.1 Candidatus Woesearchaeota archaeon
CTATGAAAATGATTTGAAAAGGTTAAATGAGCAGATAGAAAAATGCTTCCATGGAGTGAAAGAGGAAAACGAGTCTGTAAAAGCAACCATCAGTCCGCACGCAGGCATTACATTCAGCGGAAAAGCAGCAGCGCATAGTTTCAGCAACCTGCCGATTGCAGACACTTATGTCATAGTCGGTCTGAGCCATCACGGTTTTCCTAACTGCGTCAGCAAGGCAGATTTCAAGACTCCTTTTGGAGTGGTAGAGAATGATCAATATTTTACGCAAGAGCTTAAGATAGAGACGAATGAAGACGCGCACAATGCAGAACACAGTATAGAATTGCAACTGCCTTTTCTCCAACACATACATCCCGAAGCAAAGATTGTCCCTATCCTTGTTTCTGACCATGGCGGAGTTGCAGAAGAGATAGTAAGGGTTTGCAAAGAAATAAAGAGAAAGATTATCTTGATTGCGAGCAGCGATTTCACACACTACGGTCCTAATTATGATTATATTCCATTCAGTGATTTTGTAAAGAAGAATTTGTACAAACTGGACAAGGAAGCCATAGAGTTCATCTTGAAACTGGACAAAGACGGGTTCAGAAATTATATAGAGAAAACAGGAGCAACCATCTGCGGTAAAGAGCCCATCAGTGTGTTATTGGATTATACTAAACTAACAGGAATTAAAAAAGCAAGGCTGCTGGATTACTATACGAGCGGAGATGTTGTTGGAGATTATTCCAATGCAGTAGGCTATGCTAGCATTGTTTTTGAATAAATTATATTAATAGAATAAGCGATTGAATTCTTCTACATATTTGCTGACTAAAACAGGATCTGTTAATATGATCACATTTTCATCATTATACATGTCTGCGCTCTTGGTCGGGTTGAAACTTCCAGTGACCACTACTTCATCGTCTATGATAAAAATCTTATGATGGAAATTGTATTTATTCTCGTCCAGTTTAAGATTCAGTTGCAGTTCTGGCTCTTCTGCCTTGCTTTGGTTCAATTTTTTGTAGATATTGTACTGTTGATTGATCCTTGTCTTTTCAAAGATGCCGCTGACAGGCAAGTTTCTGCTTTTTTCTATCAATAAATCTTTGAAATCATTTCGTGTGAATGAAAATGTCATAAATTTGATCGAATTTTCAGCGTCAAGCAAGATATTATAGACTTTTTCTGCGCATTCGTCTTCAGGGCAGAAATAGACAGTGTATAAATGATTGTTCAATTTTACTGAAGGTTCCTTATTCCTGTCGCCTAATTTGAACTTTGTGTTCCACATCTCATTGAATTCTTCATTATACAGCCTGCTCAGATGGTTTGAATATAGAATCAAGGCATTATTGTTGTTCAGGCTGCCTCTTTTTGTAGGATTATAGCTTCCTGTCCAGACTGCGTAATTGTCTCTTATACAGAATTTATTGTGCATCAATCCTCTTCCGTCATCTTTTACTTGTTTTAGTTTTATTTCTCTTGTCTCGTCATCTTTGACCACTTTCACATCAGCGGTCTTGCTTTTTTCTATCAATTTTTTTTCCACAGGCTCTCCAATATCGTACAATGCGCAATACAAGGTTGATTTTGTCTCATCAATGTATTGCATGAAAACCTCTGTCAAGTTTGTCTCTGGTGAAAAATAAACTTCTGTCAGTTCTCCTGTTTCTTCTGGAATTGTCACTTGGCTTGTTTGAAGGCCGATATTGTCTATCACCAATCCTGTGATCTGCGGATATTTTATTGCTAAAACTACAATTAATACAAGAGCAAGAAACAGCTTGACTTTTGTCATGAATTTCATACTTTTTAAGGAGCTTCATGTTTATATAAGCATTTCTATGCGATAATTAGAAGCCTGCCAAACCGTCTATAATATATGCATTCTATACTATTCACTACTGATATATGCTAAAACATGGAAATCTTTATATAGTTGTATGAATAGTTACAAATACTCACTTAAAGGTGAAAAAATAAGAGGGAAATAAGTCAAAAAGAGGCATTTCTGCCTTTATTTCCGTAAAAAAAGATTAAAATTAAAGATTTTTACGCTCTATCACCTCTTTTTCCCTTATGAGCGCCTGAACTGGCGTTTATAAGGGTTTTATGGTTATAAATATACAATCATCAACTGCCTCTTGAGAGGCAGAGATGATTTAACAATCATCTATCACCTCTTTTTCCCCTGCTAAGCGTCTTCGGATGTTTCGCAGGGGTTTTATATTTGCAAGAATTTCTTATAATAATAGATAAAGGAATAGATAATACTGAGTTTATCTTTTTCTTCTTGGCTTGCGCCTTTTCCTGGTATTTCTTTTCTTGGTCTTTTTCGCTTTACTGATTTTCTTCTTTTTCTTTTTTGGTTTAAACATTAAAAGAATGAAGCCTGTGCCAACAAGAATTCCAAGAACAAAAGCAATCATCGGATCTTTTGAAATGATCTTTTTGATCGGCGCCTTTACAATGTCCTGCTTGAAATATATGTCTAGATTGGCAAGTTCCAATGCATATTCTGCATACATCAAAGCTGATGCAGGATCGCTGTCAAGCAAGCTATTTGAATACTGGTAATAACTGTAAGCGACAATAGGGAAACTCTTTTGTTCTGCAATTATTTCTTTTGCAACATTTAATTTTTCCTGGACAAGAATCTTTAGCTGTTCTTTGTCCACATACCTCATGCTCAGGATCGCATTGGATTCTGCTTTTACTTTAGAGCTCCTGAATAAACATAATTCATAATCTTTATTCTTATTGTCCAGGATTGCCTGGTCAAGATCTCTTTTAGTTGAAGTCGAAGCTATCGGAAAGAATAATTCTACATATTGCAGTCTTTCCTGCGCTTCTTGCAATTTTTCACTGCAGCTGGATCTTAGATTTTCTTCTGTGAACTCGCTCTCATTTACTCCAATCTCGAAAAAAGTGCTCCATGCAATCGCACTGTACAATCTTTCCCTTGCGAATGCCAGTTTATAGATCGCTTTTGAGAAATTACCTTCCTCTTTCAGGAAGGAGTTGAAATCTTTTCTTGCATCATCAATCAATTCGTTGCGTTCATTCAATCTTTCTTTAACAATGATGTATGTCTGAAGATTTCTCATTGTACTGAAATCTTTTTCTTTAACTTTAACTTTGCTGATTTCTTTTGCTTCGTCGATAAAATTTGTAGGAGTTAAATATTTATCATAGAGCAGTTCTCTGAAATAGACATTTGCACTGAAACAGAAACTCGCAGCACTGTAGAAGTTTTCAGATTGCATAGCAGTCTGTGCTTTTTTTGTATGATTGTCTGCATTGTCGAAGATCTTCTTGCTTTCCCTGTCAATAGTCCTATATTCCTGTATCACTTTTTCCTTAAGATCATTGCTTCTATTGCATAAAGTAATTGCAATATTCTTCATTGTCTCATTATAGCTTGCATCTATCTCAAGTTTTGTATCTGGCTCTTCAAACGGTTCGTGCGTGAAATGACTCATTGCTTCCTCTAACGTGCCTACTTCTATAACAGAAAGATTAAGCAGATTGCCATATTCTACCAAGTCAAAAGTATCGTTTACTGTAATATTGAGAAAATTTCCTTCTTTGATAGTTGTGTTAGTCTCAATATCCAGGCCGGTCAAATTTCTGAACAGCATCGTGATGTTCTTGTTGTCTATGTATCTGCTTCCTTTTGCGATCAGGACAGTAGAAAGGCCTGCTTTTTTTGCAGCTTCTATTTTTTCCTTCAGTCCGCCGACAGGACCTATCAATCCTCCGCTATTTATTGTGCCAGAAATAGAGACTTTTTCGTCGAGTTCCTTGTCAGAAAGTTCAGCCATGGTAGCGATCGCAAAAGCTGCGCCTGCACTAGGCCCTCCTATTATTGCACTGTCTGCTTTTATTGTATAAAGAAAATCATAATCATTGCATTCGCCATTAAGTTCATTACAGACAACAGTCTTTGCAAAACGCGCACTGATCTGCGTGTCTATCTTTGTCAAAGGATATGTTGCAGAATAAACATTGCCTTGGCCAGGAATTAGTTTAAAATAAAGGTCTGCAGAATCTCCCTGCATCTGTTCTCCTACTTTTTCAATCGCAAGAAGCTTCAAATGGGTCTGGCCGCTGCAAATCGGGCTGGAAAATATGAAAAAACTTACAAAAACAAGCAAAATAAGCAGTATTTTGTATTTTCTCATACCAAATTGCGATAAATCGCACATATATATGTTTTGCGTTACCTTTTTATACAACCTCTTCGATTTTGAAAAATATGGCTTATGAATTGATAATCAGTGAGAAACCGCAAGCCAGCAAAAGAATCGCAGATGCACTTGCAGATACAAAGCCGAAAAAAGAAACCACGAACAAAGTATCTCATTACATCCTGGAGCATGATGGCAAGGAAATAGTGGTCGCATGCGCAGTAGGTCATTTGTACGGACTTGCAGAGATCAAAGATAAAAAGAAGAAGAAAGGCTGGACATATCCTGTCTTTGATGTTGAATGGAAGCCTCTGTTTGAAGTACAGAAGGGAGCTGCTTTTTCTAAAAAGTATTTGGATCACATCAAGAAACTTGTGAAAGGTGCAAAATCAATCACAGTGGCAACAGACTTTGATGTTGAAGGAGAAGTGATTGGCTTGAACTGTGTGCGTTACATCTGCAAGAAAAAGGATGCGAACAGGATGAAATTCAGTACGCTAACAAAAGAGGATCTTATTGAATCTTATGAACACAAGCTAAAGCATTTGAATTGGGGCCAGGCAAGGGCAGGAGAGACAAGGCACATACTTGATTGGTTCTGGGGCATCAATTTGTCTCGAGCTTTAACTTTGTCAGTGAACAAGGCAAAGGGCGGTTTCAAACTGTTGACTGCAGGCAGGGTGCAGGGTCCTGCATTAAACCTTATTGTGAACAGAGAAAAAGAGATACGGGCTTTTGTTTCTGAACCTTATTGGGAGCTTCAGTTGTTAGGAGAGAAGAATAAAAAAGCAATAGAAGCCATGCATTCCAATGGCAAGTTTACTGATGAGAATGAAGTGAAAAAGATATTCAAGAAAATCAAGGACTGCAAGAAAGCTGTAATAGATAAAATAGAAAAGAAACAAGTGAAAGACTCGCCGCCTGTGCCTTTTGACCTGACAACATTGCAGACACAGAGTGCGCGTTATTTCGGTCTGGGTCCTAAAGCTACCTTGAATATTGCCCAGAAATTGTATACTGGCGGTTACATAAGTTATCCGAGAACAAGCAGCCAGAAACTTCCTGCAAAACTAGGCTACAAAAAGATATTGAATAAGTTGAAAAAGAATCCTCAGTACGAAAAATTGGCAGAAGACATATTGAACCTGCCTCAGTTGAAGCCTAATGAAGGAGACAAGACCGATGATGCTCATCCTAGTAT
>JAHWIA010000066.1 GCA_019322855.1 Candidatus Woesearchaeota archaeon
TAGATAAATACAATTCTAATTTCTTAATCACAAGAGGATCTGAAGGCATCGCTTTGTTTGAAAGAAATGGCGATACAAGCTATTTCTCTTCAAAAAAGAAACTAGTAGTTCATGATGTCACCGGCGCAGGAGATTCTGTTGCAGCAGTATCGGCTTTATGTCTAGCTTCTGGTCTAGATTTTAAAGAGACTGCTAATATTGCCAATATCACAGGCAGGATCGTAGTGCAGAAGCCAGGAACTTCTACTTTGACAGTGGCAGAATTAAAAGAAGTTTTGATGATATCACAAATCAATATGTCACGGAAAAAAGTTGACAAAGTTTGGGGAAGCGAAGATTGGATAGTCAATTATGAGCAGTCCAATTATTGTGGAAAAAGACTCATATTGAACAAAGGTTATCAGTGCTCAATTCATTATCATAAAATAAAAAGTGAAGTTTTCTACATAAACAAAGGCCTTGTTTTGATGCAAGCATATGGGAAAGAGAAATTGATGACGCCAGGAGATAGCCTTCTTATAGAACCAGGTACAAAACATAGGTTCATTGGTTTAAGTGATGCAGAGATTATAGAATTCAGTTCACACCACAAAGAAGAGGATAGTTATAGAGATGAACCTAGCGGAAAAATAGATGATGTTACATTCAATAGCTATATGGAGAGATATGCAGAGGAAATGAAAAAATGAATAGAGCAGTATTTCTGGACAGGGACGGAACAATCAATATAGATACTGGTTATGTTCATAAAGCCGAAGAGTTTGAATTCATTCCAGGAGCTCTCGAAGCGCTCGAAGAGTTATCGAAAACAGATTTCAAAATTATAGTGATAACTAGTCAATCTGGCATAGGAAGAGGTTATTATACAGAAGCGGATTTTCATAGGTTAACTGATTATATGCGATCTGTTATGAACGATAGAGATATTAGATTAGATGGGGTCTATTTTTGTCCACATCATTCTGAGAAGGCCATCGGGAAATATAAGATAGTATGTGACTGCAGAAAACCGAAAATTGGCCTGATTGAAAAAGCCGCAGCAGAGCATGATATAGATTTATCCAGAAGTTATGTAATTGGAGACAAAACAGCCGACATAGAAATGGGCAGAAGAGCGGGTTGTAAATCCATTCTTGTCAAAACAGGAAAAGCTGGAGAGGATGGAGAATTCAATATATCTCCTTATTATGTTGGAAATACTTTGAAAGAAGCTATCAAAAAGATCTTAGAAGACCAGTAGTTTATTTCTCAAACATCTCTTTATCCACAGTAAACAAAGTAGAATCACCTCCGACATCAAACAGGCCTAGTCTCGCACCTGCATCCAACCAACCGTGCGCATAGTTCAACGCTGCGAACGCAGTCACTATATCGCCCTTTTTCTTAAAGTACTTTGCGTCCTGATAATATCTGGTAGCCATGTCCAAGAAGTCAGCAGCAGCCTCTTTCCATTTAATGTCCCTCTTCTTTCCGATCTTAATTTTTTTTAGTGCCCTGCCTGTAACATCAAAATACTTCTTTAATTTAGCGTCTGTGACTGTTTTCATTCTAAGTAAACTCGTGAGTCAGGTCCTGAAGTTTCTCTACTTCATATAATTCCTGCTCAGAAATCTCAATTGACTTTTCTATCTTTTTCTTGATGAAAGTCCTCATCCTTAATATCTTTTGATATGCTTTCTTGAAATTGACTTCTGCAGTGCGGATGTTTAATTCTCCGAGCACAGTCATCCATGCTTCGGTTATATCGTCTGGATTGTCTGCTTCAATCGCATTAATAAGATGGATTATCTTCTCAAAGACAGAATTCAATTCCTCTATCTTGCCAATAGCTTTCTTCAATTCTCTGTTTCGTTTCTTTACGATCTTCATGAAGTCTTTTGCAACTTCTTTTATCCTCTTCTCTTCATAGTCTTCCAAATCTCTGTCTACTCCAATCAACTCTTTTACTCTTCCTATTATTTCCTCTTCTGCCGCAGCCTCATTAACAAACACATTCTCTATCAGATGCTCTATGTCTTCTGAAACCTCGAGTTTGCTTTTGAAATCAAACATGGCTTGTTTGAATTCGTCGTCTAGTGCAACGTCTTTAAATGCATCTATTGCTGCTTTTTCCCTGAACACTCCGCCTGCCTGGTTCGCAATCATCAATTTCTTGATCGCGTCTGCATCAAATATTTCATCCTTTATGGTCTTCAGGTCGCTGAGCTCTGCAGTCAATGCAGAATTTATCTTTCTTGAAAGTATCTGCAGTTTCTGGTTCAATACCCTGATAACTCTTTGCACATCCTCCCTGCTAGGCCTGATTATCAAAGTGCAAGAATCTACATAATTAGGAGGAGATGGCACTAATATCCTTCCGTTTCTCCTTGTAGTATTAGGATCCCACTTTCCTATGTCAATTAGCAGTTTGAATCTTCTGCGAAGCATTGCCTCGATCAAAGCTTCTCTTTCTTCTTCAGGAGCATTCACTATGTTTCTTGCCAATGACAACGGAATTGTTATGCTTCCTGAAACCCTGAATAAATGTTTTTTGTTTTTAGTATATTTTATTGTCTTTTGATAATATCTCTGGTCGTCAGACATCTGTCCTGGGCCTGCAATGAATGGATTATTGATGCTTAATCTTAATTCTCTGGCAACATTATTGTTTGCCTCGTCCTGGACCCTAACTCTCCATCCTATAGTCCCTACAGAATTAGGTTTTGTGTTGATTATGAAGAAGAAGAATCCTGTCTCTTTCCCGATGATGACGCTGTTTTCCCTGTCAGTGTGCCAGTCAGGCTTTATCTCAAATTCCGGCTCACCCAACTGTTCTCTTTGTTTAGTTTCAACTTCTATAGTGTAGACGTGCTCGTTGTTGTGCGAATCCTTGACATACAGGTTTACCCAGAAATGGTTGTTTGCCATAAGGAATGCCGGTTGTATTGTTATGTCTGTCTCATGCATGATGGCATTTGTTCCGTTTATTGTTCCTGCATTGAAGGTCTGCAGTTCGTTTCCTGCAGGATCTGCACTGTCAGTCGCATACCATCTGTATTCCAGATTAGGATCTGCCTTGCCGAATAAGATGCCGAATAAGTCCAGTTCTTCGTCCTCGAATACAATAATTTTCTTGTTCTCTATGGCTTTCTTTCCGCCCCTTCTTCCTTGTTTCCAGCTGTGTATCAATGCTGCTGTCAAGGAACCTGGCACGTCTGGATCATCAGGATCCCTGCCATTGATGATAATGATGATGTTCGCGATCATATTGATCAAAGTATTGTAATTGTTTATTATCTGCTGCTGCTCGCCTTCGCCACCGCCTTCTTGTCCAATCAAGACTGCCAAAGCTTCTGCGACAGCTGTCAATTGAGCTTCAATCGACTGATTCTGCGCAGCCATCGCTTCTATGTTTGCAAGGATTGCTGCTTCTGATTTTGAAGAAGATCTGGATGCTGCTTCTATTGCATTAATTATTTTTGTAATATTTTCTGCCTGAGCCTCTGCGAACGCTGCAGCACCTACTTCAAATAAAGCTTTCATCTGCTGTTCCTGCATCAATAGATTATTGTTTTCAGCCACCAAATTGATCTCTTTGAAGACTTCTTTGAACATTTCTGAAAAATTAATACTAATCGGCGGTGCTTGTCCTCCTGCGCCTCCCTGCTGCAGGCCCTGCACGATTCCTAGAATCTGGTTCACAGTATTGTTCATGGTTGTCAGTTGCGGACCGTACTGATTGAGCAACAGATCCCAGACATCATTCAATCTTGTTTTTATTTCAGTGAATTCTGTCATGGCCTCTCTTCTGAAATCCTGCATGTCTGCTGCATGCGTCCTTAGATCTGCGATTATCGTCTGGATGTCTCTGCCCATAACTGCCTGGTTGCCTTTTATGGTTCCTAAATCTGCGATTATAGTATTCAGAGGAGCATCTAATCTTGTTATTGCGTCAAGAATAGTCCTTACATCATGCTTGTCTGCCATGTTTGCAGCAATGTCAGCCATAATCCTCCTTAATTCTGCGAACTCTGCTGCAAAATCAGGAAGGTTCAATGCTCTCAAAAGCCCCAACAATTCATCGAGCTTAGTGTCCATGTCAGCAAGCATTGTCATTATCTCTGCAACTTTCTGATCTGTGTGAAGATTTATGTCTCTTATAGCATCAGCGATCTTTGCAGAAATCCTAGTGACAATCCTATCTTCTAAATTTTCAAGATCTACTCTGTTAATCAAATCCCTCAAATCTTCAAGAATAGTAAGAGCGCGATCAAGCTTGCTCTCCATCCGGATGAGCCTTCGCCAATTCTTAATTAAATACTTGAATGTGCCGCCGAAAGCTTTCTCTACAAAAGCCCTGAACGCTGCAATGTCTCTTCTAATCAGGCTGTCTTCAAAATCTACTGTGCCTCCGACTCTTACCATTTTATCTGCTTATTGTTCTTATGTTTATAAAATAATTAGCTCCTACTGCTGCAGGAGCGGGGAACGGATGTTCTAGTTCTGCGGACTCTCCGTCAGCAGCTATTATGAAATTAATTGGAGCGAAGCCTCCTACTATATTCAACTCAAACTCGCGCTCATTAGCTGGTGCTGCTGGATCAAATCTTCCGTTAACAGGATGTGCTTGCAATCTAATCATTACATTTGTTCCTGGAGCGAGTCCTGGTATGTTTGGAAGATTATATGGATCATTGTGCACAGCTATTGGTGCACCAGTATCTGCATTTTCCCAACGGACAGTAAAGGTATGTCTATTTATTGTCAAATTATGAGTGTTCGCGACATCCGGATTCAAGCCAACTGTGACTGTTCGTGTCTGGTGGTCTGGACAACTTATAGTTAAATTTACTGCAGCACCAGCTTCTGCATTAGGGATGTGATCAATGACATAATTGCCTGCAGCATCTGTGGTTGCATGATGCGCTGCATTGAGTTCTACTTCTGCGCCATCAACAGGATCTCCATTCTCGTTCGTAACATTGCCTGTGATGCTGAATTCTCCTGGCGGCGGTGGTGGAGGCGCTCCTCCTAATTGTATTGTATACATCGGACCTATCGCACTTAGATCCACATTGACTGCTCGATCATTATTCGGATGGCCTGGGCTTCTTCCACCGAGCGTGATTGTTGTTCCTCCTCCAACTGGCAGGAACCCCATCAATAGTGCTTCAGGTATAGTATAACTGCCATCGCCATTGTCTGTAATGTCTGCAGGATCTATTTCAGTAGTAGGTCCAGGTCCTGGCGGTATACTCCATCGCAATCTCGTTGCAGGATTTATGATCCTTGTACCGCCTGCATCAACAACTTCAACATTCACAGCATTCGGCGGCGGTGGAGGTGGCGGTCCT
>JAHWIA010000067.1 GCA_019322855.1 Candidatus Woesearchaeota archaeon
GATGACATCAATAAAGCATGGCAGACTGTTGCGCAGAAAGCAGGCACTAATGTGAAAGAACTGAAGAAGAATCTGATTCCTTTGAGCGGTCTTTACAGTATTGCAGAACATTCGCGCGCTTTGCTTGTTGCTTTGAATGACGGTGCGTTACCGTCTAATGTCGGTGGTGGCTATAATCTGCGATTATTGGTGCGTCGTGCTCTATCATTTATCGAACAGAATGAATGGAATGTTTATCTGCCAGATGTGTGCGCGTGGCATGCAGAATATCTCAAACCTATATTTCCTGAATTGAAAGAGAATCTGGAGCAGGTCAGGAAGATATTGGATGTTGAGGCTGATAAGTTCAAGAGCACCAGGCAGAAGAGCCGTCTTGTGATAAAGAATCTTATTGAGAGGAAAGAACAGATCGGCCGAGAGAAATTATTAGAGTTGTACGACAGCCAAGGCATATCGCCTGAACTGATCAAAGAGGAAGCAGAGAAAGCAGGACAAAATGTTGAAGTGCCTGATGACTTTTACAAGCAGGTAGCAGAACGGCACGAGAAAAAAGAACAATTGGCAGCAACAAAAAGAGAAGAGTATATTGATTTCGGTGAAGTTCCTGATACTGACGTGCTTTACTATGACGATTACAGAGTTAATGAGTTTTTAGCGAAGGTTGTTTCGCAAGTAGGCAAGAATGTTGTATTGGACAAAACATATTTCTATCCCACGAGCGGGGGACAGATGCACGACACAGGATTCATTGCAGGTGAAAGGGTTTCAGACGTATTCCAGCAGGGCAAGGTTGTTGTGCATGTCTTAGATAGCGATCACAAGTTCCCTAAAGGAGAAGAGGTCGAGTGCAAGATAGACCTTGATCGAAGGAAACAGCTTGCACAGCATCACACTGCAACCCATATCGTGAATGTTGCTGCTCGTCGTGTCTTGGGCAACCACATCAATCAGGCAGGCGCGAAAAAGACAAAAGAGAAAGCACATTTGGACGTGACGCATTATCAAAGTATTTCGCCTGAGGAATTGGATAAGATAGAGAAGGAAGCTAATAGGATTGTGAACAATAAATTGAAAGTGAATATGTCCTTCATGCCTCGGGATGAGGCAGAGAAGAAGTACGGCATGTCTATCTATCAAGGAGGCGCTGTTCCTGGGGATCGCTTGCGGATAGTTGAGATCCCTGCGATTGATGTGGAATGCTGCGCAGGCACACATCTGCACAATACTTCTGAAGTCGGAGAGATAAAGATATTAAAGACAACAAAAGTGCAGGACGGTGTTGTGCGCATCACATTCACTGCAGGGAAAGCTGCTGAGAAAGTAGATGAACAGGAAGGCAATATAGTAGAACAATTGAGCAAGATATTGGGAGTGCCTGCTGAACAGCTGCCTGCCAGGTGCGAGGAACTGTTCAGCAAATGGAAGAAGGCAAAGAAGCTTGCTTCAAAGAAGAAAGTGCCAGAAGGTTTCAACATAAAAGAGTTAGATTTAATAAGCAGTGAAACATATGAAGGAGATGTGCTGGCCAAAGTGGCTGAGATATTCAAGACACAGCCGGAACATGTAGTGAAGATCGCTCAGAGATTTTTATCACAACTAGAGGTGTGGAAAAATGAAATCAAAATTTTTTAAGAAGATATTTGAAAGCGTCGGCATAGAATGCGGATGCCGTGTAGAGAAAAAGAAAGTTGTCAAAGGCAAGGGAAAAGGAAAAAAGAAGTGCGGAAGAAGAAAAAAGTTTGCTAAAAAAGATATGAAAAAAGAGGAATAAGAGGTGATTTCAAATGTGCGCAACGTGCGGATGCAGGGCTAAGAAAAAGAAGACTACAAAGAAAAAGACAGCGAAGAAGACAGTGAAGAAAAAAGCCACTAAGAAAAAAACAAAGAAAAAAAAGAAGTAATTAATACATAGATTTTTATAGTTTTATTTTTCTTTATTCTATATGGCAGTCAAATTCAAGCAGAAGTGTGACAAGTGCAAAAAGAATTATGTAGTGATCACTAGAAGACAAAGGTTTGTGCAATGCTATGACTGCCAGAAAGAAGAATTGAAAGGGGAGATCAAGGATCCTAAGATGAAGAAGATGTTTGACATCCCTGAAGACTATTACAGAAAAAGCCTATTTCTTCGCAACATCAAGATAAGTTATCTGAAATTTGGCAGTCTGAGCGAGAAGCAGATAGAAGCGTTCAAGAAGACTGTACAGAAGATCAAGGAAGGAAAATACTGATAGATTTAAAAATCAGAAGAGTTTCTATATATGTATTATGCCAAAAAACATATTATTAGTGTATCCAAAGATTCCAAATAATACTTATTGGAGCTTTCATAATTCTTTGAAGTTTATAGGCAAGAAATCATCAATGCCTCCATTAGGTCTGTTGACAGTTGCAGGAATGCTTGACGATTATAATCTTAAACTGGTGGATGAGAATGTCCAGAGGTTGAAGGACAAGCATCTTCAGTGGGCAGACATGGTTTTCACTTCTTCGATAGTAGTGCAGTCTGATTCATTGGACACTGTTGTGGCAAGAGCAAAAAAGATGGGCAAGCCAGTGGTCGCAGGAGGGCCGTACCCTACCCAGTTCTATGACAAGATAAAAGGAGTGGATCATTTCATACTTGGAGAGGCAGAGTCAGGCGTGCTTGAACAGTTTCTGGATGATTTTGAGCACGGAAGAGCAAAGAGAGCATATGCAAGATTCTCTGTCAGGACAAATACAAAGGGAAATGCAATAGACATGAGCGAATTTTATCGTGCAAAGAATTATTTTGTCAATGACTGCGATATAGAACTTGCAGAGGCCAGGCCTGAGATGGATCATTCTCCTATCCCGAAATTCGATCTGTTGGATTTCAAGGCTTACGGCTCTATGGCTGTGCAATTTTCCAGAGGATGTCCGTACCAATGCGAGTTCTGCAGCGAGCCTGCATTATTCGGAAATAAGACAAGGATGAAATCTGCAGAAAGGTTTGTCAAGGAATTATCAATGCTTTATGATCAAGGATACAAAGGTGCTGTCTTTGTTGTCGATGACAATTTTATAGGAAATGTGAATAAAGTTAAAGAGGTTTTGCCTGCGATAGAGGATTTCCAGAAAGAAAGAAATTATCCATTCTCTTTCTTCACAGAGGCGAGCCTGAACTTGAGCAGGGATGAAGAACTGATGAGGTCAATGAACAAGGCAGGCTTTAACATGGTATTTGTGGGGATAGAGTCAACTGATGAGGAAGCATTGAGATGCGCGAGCAAGAATATCAATGTGGGCGCGGATCTTCTTGGCAGTGTGAGAAAGATACAGAAGAATGGAATGGAAGTCACTGCAGGAATCATCGTCGGACTTGACAAGGAACCAGAAGGCATATGTGACAAGATTTTTGCATTCTGCCAGAATGCCGGAATACCTACTGCAATGGCTGGTTTGTTGACGCCTGTGCTAGGTTCTGAACTATATGAAAGATTGAAAAGGGAGAAGAGATTGATAGAGGCCAGGATCAAAGGAAACAATACGCATAATTTTGACCTGGACTATGTGCCTGACAGAGGAAGGGATCCCTCAAAGATTATTTCTTCGTATAAAGATCTGCTTGCAAAGCTTTATGATAGAAACGGCAAGAATTATTTTGAAAGATGCAGGCAGTTCCTGGACAATATTGTTCCGAGCGATAATTTTGTGAGAAAGGTCACACTGACAGAGATAGTCGCATTGACACGCTCCATAGTTCAGCAGGGATTCTCTTCGCACGGGCCTTCTTATTTCAGGTTCTTATGGTATGCCTTGCGAAAAAAAAGAAAAGCTTTTCCAGAAGCAGTCAGGTTGGCAATTACAGGACACCATCTGATGAAAATAACAAAAGAAGCATTGAAGAATGCTGTTTAGTATTTCTCGCAATTCACTTCGAAGTATTCACTTTCATGGTCGCAGGATGGACACTTGATAGGAGGCTGTTCTCCTTCGTGCGTGTAGCCGCACTTCCTGCACACCCAGGTGACAGGCCCTGGTTTCTTGAAGACTGTCTTGTTTTCCACTTCTGCCAATAGTTTTTTGTATCTTTCTTCATGGTGCTCTTCTGCCTTTGAGATCGCTCTTAATCTTCCTGCGATCTCTGGGAAACCTTCTTTCTGTGCCACTTCTGCGAATCCAGGATACATCTCTGTGTTCTCATAGTGTTCTCCTGCGATGGCTGACTTCAAATTTTCAATTGTTGTCCCCAATGTTGTTGGTGCATTCGCTTCTACTTTGATTTCGTCTAGCGGTTCGCCTGCTTTCTTTTTCAATTCCTGTATTAAACGGAATAACCATTTGGCGTGCTCTCTTTCATTGTCAGCTGTCACCAAGAAAAGTTCACCTATCTGCTGGTAGCCTTCCTTGATCGCGATCTTGGAATACATAGTGTATCTGTTCCTTGCCATGCTCTCTCCGATGAAAGCCTTTGTCAAGTTTTGTATTGTCTCGTTCATTTTAACACCTACTTGATCTTCTGTTCTATCCGTTCGAGGACTGCAACGATCTTTAACATTGTCTCATTGATTTCATCCAAAGAATCTTCGATGCCTTCAAGGTCACCTATCTCATCATCATCTTCATCCTCTAACTCTTCCTGCACTTCCTCTGTCATCTGTTCAATAGGCTGTGCTGGCTGTTGTGGTGCAGGTTGTTGCTGCGGTTGATTAGGATTTTGTGTTATTTCCATTAGTATCACCCCGTGCTGAGAAATCTGCTTTCCTTATATAAATGTTTTTATTCCTCAAAAAACTCAAATCTTAGTTCAGGGAAGTCTGCAACAATCTTACTTGTTTCTTTGTGCACTTCTTTATAGAAATCACTTATGTTGGTCCTGTATCTCTTTTCAAAATCTCGCATTTCTTCGACATTCTCTATTGCACCATTATGTGCAAGGCAGGCTTGAAACTTTCCATGACTTTCTGCGATATTCAGTGCAACAGGATATGCTCCGAAATACTCTTTTACTTCGTCACTATCATCAAAACCATGCTTTTCAAGAACTTCCTTTGAAGGCACAAGACGAAGACAAAAGTATTCAAGCTTTCCTCCTTCATGATTAGTTATAAGATCCATCAAAGCTTCGATGCCATTGCGCATGCTGCTCAGTCTTGTTTTTGTCCATTCATCCTCTTCCTCATCCCATACCTGATCTATCTTTGTCTGGAAGAAATTAGAAGCGATACTAGTGCCGCCCAAGTTTGAACCGTCGCTCCAGTCCATGAAAAATCTGCCAAAATAATCAGAAGAAACAAAAGCTCTTGCATAAGCTAAGCCTTGTTCATATGTCACTCCTTCTTTTGTAGCA
>JAHWIA010000001.1 GCA_019322855.1 Candidatus Woesearchaeota archaeon
TTCCTACTGGAAGAAGTGTTGTAGACATAAAACTTAATAGTAAAATAACAGGATTGACAATCTTGACTCCTGCAGGCAAAGCTGTCTATTTAGATGAAGCTCCTGAGGCTGATTCAAACAAGATAGATAAAATTGGCATGGGTGCCATAACATCAAACGCTATAATAGAACTAACTCCAGAAGTTGTTACACAGAGCAATATACTATATCATCTAGGAGTCCATTATCCTGGCCAAGTAGTCAGGCCTGAGGAAGAAGAATTTAGGCCAGAGATCACAGAACCAAAACCAGTGACGCCTGGAGAGATTGGAGATGCATTAGCAGAAGATTTCGAAGATGCAGGGGATGATTGGTATGACGATTACGGCGAATATCCTGAACTAGAAGAACCTATTCCAGATTACTTGCCTTCTGGCCCTCCAATAGTTCCAGGAGGAGAACCAGTTACAGTCACAACAATAGGTGCGTTTGGGCAGGAAGTCACGACAACGTATCAGACAGAAATGATAGACGGTTTGCCTGTAATCACAGTCACGACTGAGACGACTGACCAGAACGGAGATCCTTATACTACAAAGACAATTACTTCTTATGATGAAGACGGCAACCCCACAATTGAAAAAGAATATACGCAGATTGTTGAAGGAGTGCCTCAAACAACTTCTGTCTCACAGTCAAGCGAGACAACTTATGGGCCTGATGGCGAGCGTATCATAGAAGATACCACTGTCACAATAGGTCCTGATGGAAAAGAAAGAATAAGCACGACAAAACAGACAATAATAGAAGGTGTCGGTCCTGACGGACAAGAAATGAAAAAGACCATCTATGAGACTACTGATCCCGAAGGTAAGCAAACAACACAGGAAGTTGTAGAAGAGACGACAGAGCCTGAAGAAGGAGTTGTGTTGACTAAAAAGTATACTACATATACTGATGAAGAAGGTGAAGAACAGAAGACTTATTCTGAAGCAAGAACAACAGAAACAACTGACGAGAACGGCAATCCTGTAAAAACAACAATTGAGACTACTATATTGCCAGATGGAACAGAACAAGTAGTAACTACAGTTGTCTCTATCGGAGAGGATGGAGAAGAAGTCACGACAGTATCTGGCGGTCCTTATGGTGATGGTGTTACAATGACTGGCGGTGCGTCATTGCCTCCTGACGTCCTTGAGCAAATTATAGTTGAAGGCGGCGGCGGTGCAGTGCAGTATGAAAAGAGCGCTGTTGCTGGTGTTGTTGACACGCCTATAGAAGAAGTTGAAGAAGAAGAACCAACATTTGTCAATGAAGGAATGTGGATGTTATACAAGAAAGGAGAAGAAGGTACTGAAGCGAGTGTGCAACGATTCCAATATCCTTTCAATCCTAAAGAAGTCGGAGATGCAAAAGCATTCATCATACAGCCTCCTCCTTCTCCAACAGAGCAGGCAGGTTGTGTTGAAGGAATGGGTGCTATGCAGCAGCAAGCTGCAGGCAGTAAGTTCGAGATGATGGGCGCATCTATAGTTGACATCACTGGAATGCAGGCCGGATTTAAAGAAGAAGTAAATAAGTTGATAGAAACAACAGGTACTGCCGGAGGTTGCGGAGGTTCTGAAGAATTGTCAAGCGCACAGAAAACATTGGGCGGTGACATGGCTGGCTGTGCCAGCGGCAGTTTGCCGATGGGAGAAGGCGCAGAGATATTGAAATCGAATGTTAAAGGTTTCACACCTAAGTCCGGAGGTTCGTCGTCTGCAGGAAGCACAACAGCTCCTTCTATGAGCAAGATGACAGGAGCAGCTATTGTACCAGTTGAAGGATTGGAAACAATATTGCCATTGCCTCTTGAGTTTGAAAAACCAGTAAGTCCGATAGAAGGTGTTGAAGATCCTGATGAAATCCTGGAGATAATTACTGGAATGGCTGATGAAGAAGCTCCTATGTCCCAACGGACACCGGCACAAATGGCAGAAGCTCGTAAGAAAGCACTAAAAGAAGCAGAAGAGAAAAAGAAGGCAGAAGAAAAGGAATTTGGTGCAAAATGTGTTCCAACTGCTGATAAAGACAGCAAGCAGAAAGCACAGAACAAAAAAGAAGAGAATGCGAAGAAGGAAACGCCTGACAAGACTGCTTATAATAAGAACAATGACGAGAACAGAAGGATATTGAAAGGAATTCTTGGTCTGGAAGGAAGCGGGCCTTCTGTAAAAGACTTGATGAAGCAGGCGATTGAAGCTAAGTTTAGTGGAGATCATTGGTATCTTTCTGGTGAAGGGGAGGATGAGACAGAAGAAGAGAAGATGAGGGAAAAGTATGACGCTGCGAAAAAGCATATTAGGGGAGAAGGAGGAACCGAAAGCACTTTGATGTTCAAGGCGTTCAGATTATTTGAAAAAGCAACAAAGAAACAGTTGAAATACTATACAGAGGCTGGAGATATTAGCTGCCAAGAACCTATTGATCCTAGTGAAATAACTGATTTGGAAAATTATCTTAAAGAATATGAAGAATTATACAATAAAATAAATGAACGCGGTATTGAGATAAGCCAATTGAGAGGCAGTTGCTCTGAAGGAAAGATTAACAGCGTTATGTTCGAAGATGAAATGACTGCATCCTTTGCAAGCGAAGATGTGTCTAGGGCAAAAGAAACCGCTGAGCGATTGAAAGGTACAATAGGGCAGGCAGAGGAGCCAAGCGCAGAAAGTCTCGCAAATGACAGAACCAATCTGATGTGGGCGTTCGCTTACATTGCATATGGTTGTGCAATGATTGTCTATTCTGATGCATTTTACGCAAACGTGCGTATCGACGATATGAACTGTTATACACACAGCGAGATTTTCGATAAGAAATACTTGGATTATTGGATAGATAAGTTCTCAGAAGAACGAAACATGTTTTGTTACAGTATAGAGAAAAAGCCTGAACTAGCTGTCGAAGAATATTCAAGAGTCAAAGAACCAAAAAATGGAAATTCCATAGGTGGCCTGGAATGGAAATACCAACCTCCTGAAGCAGGAACTGGTTGTTGGGAAATGTTTGACCTTGCAGAGTATGATTATAAAGAAGAAGGGAAGTCTGGTTGTCAGGACTGTTGGACAGAAGCAGACGCTCCAGAAGAACAATATGTTTTTCATCCATTGTTCTGTAATGATTTTGAAGAACCAGAAGATAATGATGGTACTAAGGAAACAGATCCTGTCCCTCCTACAGATGTACCTCCAACTACTGATGAGGCTGCAGATTCTGCAAAAGGTGGTGCTGGTCCTGCTGGTGGTCTTGGAGATTCTTTAGCTGGCGGGCCTGTTGATTTCGATTTAGGAGATCTTGATGAAGATAGGATAATATTTTTCCCTGGCGTCTCTCCTGAACCCGGCATATTCTCTTTGCAATTACACGGCACAGTCGATGTTGGCTTTGGTAAAGCAAAACCTACTAGGGAATATCTGCCTCACACTGATGTGGTTCCTAAAACTGAACCTCCTGCACCGCCTCCTCCTCCACCTGATAAAAGGCTTGATGATAATAAAAGAGAACAGACAAATATCGAGAATGAAAATGGAGTGAAAACTGACAAGAAGACAGGTTCAAGCAGAGGTAAGTTCAGCGGTACTACTTTCGCAGACGACAGGAGAGGAATAGGTAAACTCACAGATTCTGAAAGCTTTGAGAAAGGAGTCATTGATGCAGAGAAGGCTGCGCTGGAAAAACTGAGAGAAGCATTGTTTGATGAAATCGAATCAGAATTTGGCAGAGATGTTGAGATGCTCGACGGTGCATGGCAAATATTAGGTAAATTCGGAGATCCTGAAGATATTCTTGCAGAAAGGAAACGGAAAGCTAAAGAGGAATTGGGTAAGAAAGAAGAAGAAGCAGAACAAAAAATTGCAGATAGAAAAGAGGCTTATAAAAAGCAAGGCTTTGATGTTGATGAATTAGAAAATAAGAAAAAGGCAGGAATCGTATTGACAGAAGAAGAAGAGAGAGTTCTGAAAGAGTTTGTTGGATTCAGAGGTAATTTGTACAAAGCTGGTAGTGAAGTTGATCAAGCCAAACAAAAAGTTGCAACTTTGGCAAAAGCTGAAAATAATTTCGAGGAGTTCAAGAAAAATGATGTTGTTAGGAAAGCAGAGACATTGGGCAGGGCATTTGAAAGATTCAAAGGAACTGCATTGGAAGGGAGCCGGTTGGTATTCAAGGATGGAAGTTGGCAAGTCGAACAAAAAGGAAAAGAGCAAGTCTCTTTGGAAAAGTTTTTGTCAGAGAACCAGGCAGCCTTAGAAAAAGCATTGAGAGATGAGTTTGGACAAAATGCAGAAGAGTTATCCAGACAATTGTTTGGAGAACGGAAAAAGAAGGAGTGGATGAATGGTAATGAAGGCAAGGCTGTAAGAGCAGAGATTGAAAAAGCATTATCAGATAGAGATGCTACTGCTAATGCAGAATTGTGGGGGGTAGATGAAAAAGGAAACCCTCGAAACTATTTCCAAGCTTCACAGGCAGCTGCAGGTGATAGTGGTAAGTCCAGGGAACTTAGAGCGATCTTAAATGGAGCAATAGAAGAAGCTCTTGATAAGAAAGGTGAAGAGAAGAAGGCAAAATTTGAAGCTGACTTTAAGTATGATCCTAAAAAACACACTGCAGAAGAGTATGCTTCTGAAATGATCAAGAGCTTTTTGGATTCTGATGCTCAAAAGAAGTTCAGAGAATCTGTCGGTGCTGTTCAGACCGGAGATCATGGAGTGGCTTTGCGGTTTGAGAATGGGGAATGGCAGATGGCTGAACGCCAGAAGATTAATGAATTCCTGAGAGAGCAGGGAGACAACGGTTCAGGATTCATGACCAGGTTTGATGCAAACAGCGAAGAATTGAGAGAAATATACAATGAAGAGTATAAGTTCTATTATGGTGATGAAGGTGTTGTCACAAAGAGAGTGAATGCATTGCAGGCAGAGATTGAAGCGTCTGCAGCAGAACTAGAAGCTTTGAGAAAGAAAGCAGATGCTTATAGAGAAGGTGCACAGAGAGATTTAGAAGATTATCAAGCCAATCTGGAAGCTATGAAAAAGAAAAATGAGGAAAGAAGAAAAAAGATCGAAGAGTGGGAGAAGAAAGAAAAGGCGCTGCAGCAAGAGATAGATAAAATGAGCGCTAAAGGTCATTCTTATGGAAATGAAGCACAAATCGAAAAGAAGAGAAGAGAATTAGAAAATGCAAGGACTGAGAGACAATATTTAGAGCGGGAAATAAGAATCAATCAAGACAATGCACAAGAATATTTCAGAAAGATACAAGAAGAGCACAGGCCGTATTTCGAGCTCAAGGAAAGATTAAGGCAGGCAGAACTTGCGCATAATCAAAAAGCTTCCTTATTGAGGGCTTCTCAATTTGATATACGGATAAGAGAGATGAGGATTGAGAGTCTGGATGCTAAAATCGCATCTATTGATAATGATGTAATCAATGTGGCGAATGCGCAGATTAAGAAAATATTAGACGAAGCCAAGAAAAGAGAATTATCAGATGAACAAAAGAAGAAGCTGGTAGAATTAGAGAAAAAAATAGAAGAGCACAGGAGATTGCTTGAAGAGTCAGAAGCTTCAGAGAGAAAGAAAGAGCCAACTGATGAAGATAAGG
Source organism: Candidatus Woesearchaeota archaeon (assembly GCA_019322855.1). Classification (GTDB taxonomy): domain Archaea; phylum Nanobdellota; class Nanobdellia; order Woesearchaeales; family WJKV01; genus WJKV01. The sequence goes on from JAHWIA010000001.1 coordinate 5,632, forward strand.
AGAGATTAGTAGAAGTACAAAAGAAAATTGAAGAAGGAAAAGATGAGTATGAAAGAGTAAGAAGAGAGATGGACAAACTGTATCTGGATGAAGATGAAAGAGAAGTAGTAGATCATCTGGAAAAAAGAGTTGGTGAGGCACAAGAACAAAAAGCAGAACTGCAAGCAAACAAGAAGAAATTGGAAGATGCAGGCGATATGCGTGTTGTAGAGGATTTCCAGATTGATCCAGAAACAGGAGAGATAATGGAGAAATATGCTCACATATTTGATTTTGCAAAAGAGGCAGAGAACATAGTAGGAAGGATTGAAGCAAATGCAAAGGCAGAGAAAAGGGAACTTACTGCTGATGAGAAGGACAGAATTGCTAAACTAAAGAGTTTCGATCCTGAGAAATTTGATCCGACTGTAATAAATGAGATCTTGTTAGATATGGGAGTTACAGTCACTGTAGAGAATTTCCAGACCTTCACAGACATTGCAGGAAACACGCACGCAGTAAGGATAGATTTGAAGACTGGCGAGATAAGAGACCTTCACGATCCTAAAAAGATTTACGGGCAGCTGAATGCTGCAGAAGCTGATTTCTATAGAGATCTTAAGATAGAAGAGTTTGGAGTCAAAATAGAACAGGAAGAGGCAAAACTAAAGGCAGATATTGCAAAATTAGAAGACGATCTTGGACTTGGTCCTGTCAAGAAAAAACTTGATGATTTAAATTCCCAGTTAAAACAATTAGAAGCTAGAAAGAAGTCCTGGGAAGATGCGGCTCGTTTCGTAGATTTTGCAGAAGTTGAACTCGAAGTTAAAGAAGATGCATTTAAAAAATGGCAGAGTGAGATGTCCACAGAATGCGGATTCAGCGCAATAACAAGCTTAGCTATAATTGACATTACTGGAAGCGCTGTTATGTGTCCTCCGTCTCAAGCAGATTACGAAGCAGAAAGAGTCAGGATGCAGATGGAGATAGAGGAAATGAGAGGACAGCAGTTTGAAGCGCAGAGAGCAGCACAGTACTTGGCAACAGAAGGAGAAACTCTGAGAGCTACTATTGAAGACTTACACTCTCAGATTGAAAAACAAGAGGGATTATATGCTTTATTCAGAGATGATGATCCGCTAGAAGTAAGATTAAAGAAAGCAGAACTGAAAAAGAAACGCGCAAGACTGGCAACCATAACATTGTCCAATCCTCAGGCCATAAGAAGGCATTTCAGACCGCAGTTTGAACGTATCGATGAATTGCAGATGCAGAATGAAGAGTTGTTGGCAGATGTATTAAGAATAAGGGCTCTACTCAATATATATGAAGTTGGCGAGATCCCTTCTGGATATGGTGCTGATGCTGAAAGTTATTATTATCATAGGGACGAGGATGGAAATTACTGGCTGAAAGATGAGCAAGGCAATGTCCTTAATATTGAAGTCACTGTGACAAGGACCAAAGACAAGATTATTGTCAAGCCTAAAGACGAGTCTTATGAAAAGAAGAAGAAAGAACTGCAACAGGAGCTTCTGAGAAAGTCAAAATTATTGAATGAAAACAGGCAAGAACTGCAAACACTAAATTCTGAAGTTACTAGAGGAAGAAATGAAGAACTGCAGGAAGCGATCGATGCTTTGATGGCTGCAGGTGAATTAAGTGATGAACTTAAAGCGATGGTGGATCAGCAGCAAGACTTGTTAGATAAGATTGCATCTCTTGAAGGAGAAGCATTGGTTCTAGAATCTGAACTGGAGCAAAGAGTTGAAGAATTGGCAGTTGAATTGACTGAGAGAGAGGCTGTAGACAGAAAATTAAAAGCATTGGAAAAAGAATTGAGTGATAAGGAGCAAGCATTGAAGAATGCAAGAACTCCTGAGCAGAAAAAAAGGTTGTTGGATGAGTTGAGTCTTTTGGACAAGGAGCTTGCTTATTATACAAGAGTGAAAGAAGGATATGCTGAACCTCAGAATTATGATAAAGAAAGAGAAGATCTTAGGAAAAAGAAAGAAGAGCTTGCACAATTAAGAGAGAATCTTGAAAATCTCAACAAATCAATGTTCGACAGGCTTTTCGGAGAGAATGCAGTTAGAAATAATACTAATCAACTGGTACAGGCGCAAGAAGGTATTTTGAGAGCGCAATTAGATGCAGGAGAGATAACTTACGAGGAATTTACTGAAAAGCTGAACAAGTTCAAGGAAGATACAAACAAGGAATTTGAGAGTCAAAAAGAGCATGACATAAAAGATCTGGCAGAAGCACAGAAAAAGATTGCAGAATCTGTCCAGAAAGAAAAAGAAAGATTAGAGCGTGAAAGGAATAAAGCATTCTATGAGCAATTAAAGAAAGATATGGAAGGCTATGCCAAGGACAGTGATAATGTCATACTAAGCATGGATCCTGACACTGGTGCAGTCAGGATGGGCAGGGTACTCAAGAGAGGACAGGAAGCGCAGTTAAAGCAAAAATATGCAGTGTTACTTTCACAGCTAGAGAACAATAGGCACAGGTTATCCCAAGACCAGATTAAAGAGATGGAAAGACATAGGGGAGAGATACTCAACTTGTTTGCCCAGACAAACCAGCATACTGTGCATCAGGGAGCGGGTTATCTTACAGAAGCAGATTTCGCTAGGCTTGAAGGTTCTGGAAAGAGACTTGCGCGAGATATTGAGCAGATAAATTCTGAAATTATCGCATTGAAGAGGAAGATTGAAGAATACCAGAAAGAAGCAGCTGAAAATCCAGAAAAGAAATCATTCTGGGAGAGCAAGATCAAATCATTACAAAACTCTATTGCAAACAGGCACGAAGACATGCAGGAAAAGACAGAAGCACTTGCGAGAATAGAGATTGCGCAGAGAGTTGCGTTTGCTTGGGCAGGAGATACACCTGCAGAAGACGCAGCAAATTATCTCTTGACCCAGAGAGAATACTTCAGGAACCAGGAAAAGACAGGATTCACACAAGGCTGGCTTGATGCTCTTGAAACAGTTATACAATCCGGCGGATTTGAAAAGATTGTAGAAGATACTATAAAAGAAAATATGAGGGCTATTGCTCTTACAAGCAGGAACATGGAACTAGATCCTGAAACAATCACATCTGAAAATCTTGAGACTGCGATTAATGCGATAGAAAGCAATGCACAATTTAATACTGATGACAGTCTTTCAGCAGCTTATGGTTCTGCTCTTGGTTTCTCGAGCAATCTTGAAGCTTTGCTAGAAAATCCTGACGTGTCCGGCGCAGCCAGGAATGAGATAAGGTCCAGGCTTGCGCAGCTTGAAGGCATGATGGGAGAGTATCAGCAGGAAATAAAAGACAAATATGAAAGAATGATTGACGATGCGAGTCTAGAACAGCAGTTATTGATAGAGACCAACAAGGGAATGGCGCAAGCTGCGATGCATAATTACTTCTGTTCAACACAATCCATACCTGAGAACTGCAAGACAGGTTCTGTGATTAATGCTGTGAATTCTGCAGAAGATCTCAGGACAAGGATCATGAGGATGATGAATGGAAATGATTTCGATCTGTATAGCGACGGTTCTATAGAGATGAAGGATCCAAAACTAAGAAGGCAGATGCAGGAATTAAAAAGAGAAATGAGAAGGCACGAGGGTTGGATACGATATTTCGAATTGCAGAGATCCAAAGAGGATGTTAATTATGCGCGAGAAGCATTCAATAATTACAATTCTGAATACGCAAGAGCAGAAAGACCGATTGTCACAGGAGACACAATAGATAAGAAGCACGAAAGTGCAGCACAGGGCATATACCAGCAGATGATGGACAGGGTAAGAAGAAGCATTGCACAAGAAGTATGCAAGCATGAGATGGGAAGAAATTATGACGCAGAAAAATGCATGAATAATTTCAGAGTAAGAGAAACAACAAGATTGATAGATGAGATGCGCAGAGGATGGGCAGTGCAGATGAAAGACCATCAGCAGGCATACTATGGTATGGGTCCGCATGTAGTGGGCTGGGCTCATGGATTGATAGCAGGCTATGCAGACGAAGATGAATATGAAATCGGCAAGGCAGGAATTGAATATTACAAAAGAAAAATTAAACAATTGCAGAATGAAAAGGCAAGAAGAATCCAAAATCAGCACGATAAGACAATTTCAAAGGATATCTTGGCTAGGAGAGAAGCTAATATGTATAGATCTACTGCAGAATATCTGCAAACAATGTTGCTCTTGGCAAACAGAGATAAGTCTGGTTATCTTGCAATGCCAATGGACAATTGGGAAGATCTGAAAAATATGATTTATAGTACAGGAGCAGAGGGCATCTATAATACTTTACTTGGCGGTTATGATGATGAAAAGAAAGTTTTCAGGATGAAAGAAGAAGAGTTCCGAATCCTAATAGATACACTGTATAAATTAGCAGAAATGCAGGAGCAGGCAATTGCATTGTATGAAAAGGATCTTCAAGCAGAGATTGCAGGATTAGAAGCAGAAATTATTGCGATAATGAAATCAGACAAACCAGACTATGTCAAACAGGCAGAGATACAAGCAATCCTGGCTAAGATAGCTGAACTGCAGAGCAAGTTCTATGAAAGGGTTGTCACAACTGCAACAGAAAGCGCACAGGAAGGATTGACAGGAAAAGAGATACTGATTGCGTCTCAATATGGAATTCTCAAGATTACAGGAGGAACATATCTGGGAATGAAGATCGGAAGATTAGATGCTGGCACATTGACAAGAATCGATTGGGACAATTTGAATATGGACAGTATACTTAAAGGATTTGAGAAGAGCTGGACAATCCTTGGCATCGAACTTGATTCTATCTTAAATCTTGGAACATTACTCGAGATAGCAGTCATCATGATCACTGCGAATATTGCAGGAGGATTTGCAGCTGCTGCTAGAGGTATAGCATCTGGCTATGGAATACTTATGAGAACATTTGCATCAAGGGCAATAGGATTTGCAGTAGAGACTATTGTGTTCAGTGCAGGAATGAGAACGTGGGGCGCTGTGAAAGGAGATGAGCAGAAATGGACTGTAGGTGCTATATTGAGTGACCTGGGACATACTGCACTGACTTTGGGCAGTTTGAAAATATTGTCAGGTGCCTCGCACAATCTGATCGGCAAGATGACAACCGCTCTTCGTTCAAGAGGCACTCATTGGTTGGTAGAAGGTGTTGCTCGCTCTGGAGCCAAGGTTGCAGCATTTGCAGCAGAAGTCGAATTGTTTATAGAATTTGAAAGAGCGACAGCCTGGATCAGCGGGCATGAGTTTAATTTTGAAGAAGCTCTTACCAAGAACTTGGTCTTTATCACAGGAATGAAGGCAGGCGGCCTCTTGCAGATGAGAATTCATTCTGCACTTGGTGTTGAAGGTGTGAAGAGCAGAGGAGAGTTAGAAGGCAGGAGAAACGAATTAAAAATTGAGGTTGAAAAGAAGAGGTTTGAAACAGAAAAGATATTGAGAGGAAAGGATGCAAAAGGAAAAGAGAGGCCTGTAACTGCAGAGCAGGCAAAAAAGATCTTTGAGAGCGGAAAGATAACAAGGGAGACACTTAAGGAATTAACAGGAAATGACTATACAAGCCGTGAGGTAAGGAACATTAACAAGCAGATAAGGAATGTGCCAGAACTGCAGAGTAATTTAGCAAGGGCACAACGGAAATTAGAAATACACGATAAGGGTAAGGAACAGGAGTTCGAAAAGAACAGAGAGGATTTGAGAAGGAAGGAAAAATTACTAGAAGATCTAGAATTTGAGTACGAACTTACAAAAGCAAAATTAGAAGGAGAATTCGACGAGTTTCTGGGAAAGCAAGATACGATAGCTCTAAAAGAAAGACTCAAGACATTAAGGGAGAGACGTATCAAGGCTGAAAATGATGTGAAAAAAGCAAAGACTGTTGCTGAGAGATCTGAACTTGAATTTGACCTTGTAACTAAACAGCAAAAGACAGAGAGATTATTAGAAGAATCAACCAAAGATGGAAAGAGAGCAACAACAGAAGATTCTATTGAGATTAATAAAGCGCAATTGGGTGAGGTTGATGCCAAATTAAGATTATTAGAGCATAGAAGAAATAGAGGCGAAATAACAGAGAAAGAATACAGTGCCCAGAAAAAAGCTCTTGAATTACAAAGAACCAGAGTTGAGTTTGAATATTATACAAGAGAACAATTGAGGATTGAGGAGGATATCAGAAATCTTGTTGACGGTGAAAGAAAGGCAGAATCTTTGGAAGAGATGATAGAGAATAGGAAAAAGGCATTGGAAGCAAGAAGAAAGAGACTAGAGCTGAAGCAAGAGGTTGACAAGAACATCAAAGACGAAGATATTCTAGAATTAAAGAGAGCAGAGGATGCATTAGAGAAATTAAAGATAGAGCTTGAAGAAATCAAGATAAAACAGGCAGACCTCTTGAACAAACTTGAAAGAAGCCAGAAACTTCAAGGTGAATTGGACAAGATCAATGAAGAATTGAGGAATGTAAATGAAGAGCTTGCAGATCCAGACTTGACTTCACTGGAAAGGATGGAACTAGAGACTAGAAAGGCATTCTTGGAAGGAGACAAAGCCAGGATTGATGCAGAACTTAATCCTCTTATTGAGGAGATTGGAAGAAATCCTCCAATGACAAATGAACAGTTCGAACATACTGTAAGAAATAAGGCAACAGAGATTATCAGGGAAGAATCCAGAGTTGTAAAAGAGAAAATTGATTATATAGAACAATTGAATAAACAGGGTGGAATAAGTAAAGCGCTATATGCAGAACAGATGCAGTTATTAGAGATAAGAGAGACTGTGCTTGACAGAACCACAAAGGTTGCAGAAGGTAAAACTAGATCCAATGACATCTTCAAGCCTGGACAGATGGAAGGCTTGACAGCTGCTGAGAAGGATGCATTGATTGTGAGCGAATCTACAGGCGAGATGTCTGTGAGAGATTTACTCAAGAACCTGAAGAAAGATGCTGGAATAGATGGTAATAAGGCTCCTGATGTCAAAGTTGATGTAAAGAAAAATAGATTAAAAGATTATGACAGTGCAGAAGAGTTCTATAAAAGCAAAGGCATCACGAGAGAACAAGTAGAACAGTTCAATAAATATCTTGACAGTGTTGAAGACATGCTTGGATTCAAGATCGATGCAACTCAAGTCAGGGCATTGTTGGATGCCCATGGCAATATGAATGTTCTGATACAAGCAGTAACTGGAATAGGAAAGACAGCAGTATTGTCTCCTGCAATGGTATTGTATGAATTGCAGATGGGTGCAGGAAGAATCACTGTGCACCAGCCTAATGAGATTACAAGGGCGAGAGAAGTAGAAGCGATGAGGGAGAAATTAAAAGACATGTATGGAGAAGACGCTGTTGCTGATCTTGCAGAAGCTGTCAAATTGATTGAACAAGGCAGGGCTGCAGAAGCAATGGCAATGATCGAGAAGGCAAGAGTTGTGTATGCAGATCCTAGCACTGAATTAAGCTTGTTGAAGACTGCACTAGAAAAAGGCGGTGTTGAATCTATGAACAGGGCAGCAAGAGAAATCTATGATTTGGTAGAGAAAGGTTCATCACACTTATTGGATGAAGCACATCTATTGAACAAGGCGAGCGACTTGCAGATTACTCTTGAAACAGTGAGACAGGGCACTATTGCAGAAGGTATATCAAGAGTAGATAATGTTCTGAAATTGGATGCTGCATTGGAAGCATTGGGAGTTGAGATGGGTCTAGAAGGAGGAGTGTTTAAAGTCACAGATTCTAACAGAATATTCTCAAAAGAGTTCAAGGCAGAATTGCAGAGAATAGAAAGTTTGAGGGAAACAATCAGGTCAAAACAAGAAGCATTGGATAAAACTACTGACCCTGCACAAAGAGATGCATTGTGGTCAGAGATAAGGCAATCCTTGCGGCAGCTAGAAACAACTTTGAGTGACAGGGCCAGCAGGACGCAAGCTGAAACCTTCACCAAGGAAGCGATTGCTGAATTCAAGAAAGCATTTGGTGTTGAAGAATTCACTCCTGAACAGATTGACATGTTAAACAAGCTTAAGGATGTACTGAACTGGAAAGAGGATGCTAATTTCAAGATGTTCACTGATGCAACAGGAGAGAGAAGACCGGTTCCTGTCAGCGGCGAGAACAGGGCTGCAGCGCCTCATTTGAGCTTTGGAGATGCTACTATAGAAACATTATTGCATCATCTGACAAGAAGGCCTGCAAGAGGCGAATCTCTTGATGCTCATAAGAAAACATTGCTAGATCTAAAAGTCAGCACTGATACAAATAGAATTTTATATCAGGAAGTTTTGAGTGACATACATCGTTCTGGCCAGAAGAAAATCTTCATGACTGCTACAGAACAGATGGAACGTTCATCATTAGAAGCACAGTTCGGTACAACAACTGTGGTTTCTGAAGTTGGCTTTGGAAGATTCGCATCAGAAGGAATCTTCAATAGAGTGGCCAGGATATTTACACCAGACAGATTGATCAAGACTGCAGAAACAGAAGGCCTGAAAGGAAGGGAACGTACTGAAAATACTGATCTCGAAGGAAGGATAAAGAATTATGAAAAAGCATCTGATGTCTCAATTGAAACGTCAGATGTAGAAGTATGGAGTATTGACGGCGAATACAGTGCAAGAGTAAGGCAGGTTATTGAAACTGCACAGAGAGGAGAATTACCAACTGATGTTCTTGTAGTGAGAGACACAGATTCTGGCGGTTATCTAAGATTTACTGCTAAGGACGGTTTCAGGACAGGCAAAAAGATATCATCGAGCGAAGCGCAGAGGTCGTTCATAGATAACAAAGGGAAGAGAGTAAAGATTGTGACTAATGAGATAGAGGCTGTAGATTTCAAGACAGAAAGATCAATGATTGAGAATTCATTGAGAGGTGTAGATAGGGCTATTGTAGACAGTATAATAAAAGAATTTGTGGCAAGAGGAGAGATAAGTGCAGAGCCTAAGAAGTTTAAGGTAATAAATACCAAAGATATAGAATCTCTAGAACAGGCACTTGGAAGGATGAGAAGTTCCTTTGATACTTTAGAATTGATTACATTAGGGAAAGAAGCGCCTACTACATTGGAAGGAATGGTAGAGAGTGCAATAACAAAGGCAATGGCAAAAGGTCTTGCAGAATCAAGGACTAATAACTTGAATTATGATATGAAGCAGGTTGACAGGATAGGTATACAGAACATCAGGGAAGCATTATTTACAGAGACTGCTGATGGACAAGCTGTGCTTAAAATCTGGGACAAAGCAAAGGTTGAACATAGTGAAGGAAGAGGAAAGCTTGCAGAAAGCTTTGAGACTCAATTGCGTGAGAGTAAAGGATCATTAGAGGGAAGATTACAGAGCGAGTCAACATTCTTTAAAGAACGAATTTCAAGAGGCAAGGAAGCAAGAAGTGAATTGTATGAGAAAGATGGCAGTGGAAGATTAAAGATAAAGGCAGAAGAACTGTTCGATCCGTTGACCGGTGAAATGAAGGCTGAATATAGAAGACTTTTCTCTGAAGAGTTCTTGCGATTGAAACCAGAGAGCCAGAGAAGATTCCTAGACATGTCAGATTATGAACCGGGAAGACTTGATCTGACAAGGACAGGAGAGTCAAAGACTTTCCTTGAGTCTATGAATTATAGAGATATACATAATGCAATAGAAGTGAGAAGGACATCAGAGAGCTATAATGAATTCACAGCAGGCGCGAAACCTGATGTTGTTGTGAGGGCAGAAGCTAAAGCTCGTGAGACCGTGACTCAGACAAAGGATGGCAAGATAATGTTCAGGGAAACAGAGGTCACGCCGGAATTATTGAAATCGAATCCTGCTTTGAGAGAAGAAATATTGGCCAAGTTTGGAGACAATCTGGCATCATTAGGTGCGTTGATGAACCAGCGTAAGGAAGATGAAGAAATTCTTGGATTACTTCAGGAAGATTATGCTAGCAATTTAGATATAGATACTGAGTATGTGAGAACTGCAACTGCCTCTGATAGATTTAATGTAATGAGAGACATGGGTGCAAAATATCAGGAGAATATAGCTATATTGACTGCATTGCAACAAGTTCTGCCAGAGAATGAAGTTATAGACATGATCGGCCAGATGAATGAAGTGATTCAACCTCCAGAAGAAGAAGTCTCAATCCCTACAGAAGGTCGGATGTTTGACATGGCAGATGTAGGAATTGATACTTCATTAGAGACAATAGTTACACAGGAAGCATTTGATATAGGAGCTTCTGTGAATTCGCTTGTCAATGAATATAATGAAATCGTTTCCAGTTATGGAACAGAATCCATAAGTGCAGAGCAAGCCCGAAGCGAAGTACTAAGCATGAATGAGAAATTAGATGGTGTTGCAAGAAGGTTGCAGCAACTGCCAGATGATCATCCTGATAGAAAAGATTTAGCATTAAAGTTCAATGAAATGCGCGCACAATCAAACAGATTGGAAGGCTTCCTTGATGAAAAGATAAGGGTTGCACCTACTGTCGCGCCTGAAATCGCAATTCCTGAACAGACTGTATTAGATAGGGCAGAACTTACAGCAGTACCACAATATAGAATTGCAGGAGAATGGAAGCGTGCGTATGCTGATGTGGATAATTTCTTGAGAGAGAAAGGAGTTCCTGCTGATGTGGAAATCACAAGAGAGAATCGTCCAGCTCTTGTTGAACAGTATGCAAAAGACGAGATCACAACATTTATGAGATACCAGAGAGCAGGCAGATTTGTTTCAAACACAGATGCGCAAGTTGCATTGGATAAAGCCAGAGAAGAACTGAGACTGGAACGGGAGGCAAGAGTGGCTCCTATTGTTGAGGAAGAAGCTCCTACAATTGAAGCTGTTGACGCAGAACTAAGGAGTTTGAATGAAAAGCTAACTGCCCTCAAGACTCGTGCAGAATCAGCAGAAACACTGCCAGAGGAACAGAAGAAAGCAGTTATTGCAGAAGTAAAAACAGAATTTGGAAGATTGATACAGGATTACAATGTTGCTATCTTCAGTTACAATAAGATGCCGCCTTCAGAAAGGGTAAGACTTTCATTAAACAAAAATATTGTTGATCGAAGCATGGAAGATATTTCAACTTTAACAGAAACAGAGGTCGCGAGAGTCGCACCAGAAATAATGCCAGAGGTTGAGAGGGAAGAAGTCGTCACAGAGAAGATTGAGCGCAGGATACCTACAATAGAAGAATTAAGGATTCCGACGCAGGAAGCTATTGGACAGCTTGCAGCTGCAGAACTGTTTGTGCCATTGGATCCTGCTGACAAGGAGACTGCGAGGAAGTTCGCTACTGTTGATGCGCCGGTGATCATTAACTTGGTAGACATAATGGTAGAGAATGTCAAGAACAGGGATTATGCAGATCGGGATTCAGGACTTAGACAGATAGATGAAGTATTAAGGAATTGGTGGGGCATACAGACAAAGATAGTTGCGATACAAGGAGAGGATGCGTTCAATGATGTTATTGTGCAGTTCTATCATGCAAAAGGAAAATTGGATGCTGCAAGAGAAGCACTCGCCACAGGTACAGAGTATAGGTACGAGGAACTGCCATTGAAGCCTAATGAAGTTGATTCTGGCGAATGGGCGATCATTGATGAAGAAAGATTGATACTGACGACAGAAGAGTTCAAGATAGTGTATAATGCATATGCAAAATCCGCAAAAGCTGCAGAGTTCAGGGATACAATCATGGCATTCGCAGTAAAGCAGGAATTGAAAGATCCTGAAGTGATTGCTGAAATAACCAAGGGTTTGACTGATCTTGGAAGATCAAAAGAAGATGTAGATGCAGTCATTAACAAACTTAAGGATGTTGGCATAAGAGTGCACAGGGATGATGTGATTACACAGACAGATGCTGCTTACTGGGACTTCCACGAGATACTGCACGGTGTATGGGATACTTTGACGCCTGACCAACAGGCAGAGTTCAGGATTGCATTGGACAATCTGAAGAAAGACATCCAGGCAAACAGGCCTGAAATGTTAGACATACCAATGATACAGTTGATGCTCAATAATGTAGAAGAATTCTTTGTCATGATTGCAACGACTGACCGATTCTCATTGACCACTGCTGATTTCAGCAGGCAGGACGAGACAATAGGCAAGATCATCTTCTTGTCAGACAGTCTGAGGAATTTCATGAACACTCCAACTTATAGGGAATTCACGCGTGACGCAAGAACAATACTGCACACTCAAAAAACAATGAAGGAATTGAGGGAACAGAAAGTTGAAGAACAGAGGATCGCAGCATTAGAGGCTGCAAAGGCAAGAGAAGTTAGTGAAAGATCATCAATAATAAAGAATATCAGGAAAGAAGTGCCTACTGGACAGAAAGCTCCTGCAGCAGAATTTGATCTTGGAGAAGCTATTGCCAGACAATACAAGATATCAGAAGACATGGATGAGGCAGGAATAATGTCATTGATGAGAGCTGCACTGGAATTATACCAGACTCCAGAGCAGGTCGACAGGATGATACAGAGCCTTGACCAATTGCCAGGTGTAGAAGCTGCAGAATTAGAGAACTACAAGTCAAGACTGCGTCGTTACGCAAGACACATTGCGACAATGAAAGGCCTGCTTCCTGCGATCGAAGGCTATACTGAATTCTATGATGAACATTATGAGGCTAATAAAGAACTTGTGGAATTAGTGAGAACCTTGAATGCTGCTGAGAAAGATGTTCAGCTGAATATCAATACTATGAATAGCATTTCCAAGATCATTGAATCTATCAATTATGAGATAAATGACATCCAGAAAGTAATGAAGGCAAGGGAAAATATAATCAGAAACTTGCAGATTAAGCTGAGCCATGAGCGCACTTATCCTTCGGATGCGAAAAGAGTAGCGCGGGCAAATGAATATGTTGCACAGATTGAAGAACAGCAGGCATTGCTCGAACAAGAACAGAAATTGCTTGAGCAGAAGAGGGATGAGAGAGAAGAAGTACAGAAGAGGTCAAGAGCAATAATAAAGGAAAATATGGATGGTGCGCTTGCAGTTATAGGAGAAGCAGTAAAGACTTATTCACAGTATTCTTCGACTGTTATAGAGAATCCTGCAATTGACAGAAGATACAAGGATCTTGCAAGGCAGATAAGATACAGGGACTTCTTGATGAGATTAACTGATCTACAAAGAAAGTCCATAAGAGCGCTCGCAGGAACTGTCACTCAAGGAGACGCAATAATTTCGCAACCTGATGAGAATTTCAATGTAGTTGACCAGGCAATGGTCAATGACTTCATCACTTATCTTGAGAAAGTAGGTTATGAGTTCAGGCCAGAGGACCATCCTGTTCCTACAAACATGATCCTGAATGACAAGTATTTCCGGGCTATCAGTGATCTGGAAAAGAAACTGCCAGGACTGCCTGCTTACGGCATAAAGGGAAGTGAAGAATCATTAGGACCTAGACTTAACCAGATACTTGCTCCATTAGTCAGAGAAGGCATAATCAAGGATGAGAGAGACATGACTTTATTGCAGGACCTGATAATGGAGATTGTCAGGAATAAAGAATTCATACCATTGATGTCTTATGACGATCCGAGCACTGGAGCATTGCTTAATTACATTTATCTTGACGAGAACAATAATGTGGTTGACAATTACCAGCTTAACGTGGATCTGACAACCAGTCTTGCAGGCGACAATTGGGAGAAATTGTCTCTATTGATCACACTAAAGATGATCGATGACTGGAAGTTAAATAGAGAGATGGGCAAGTTCTATGAAGCAAGAACAACATTGATGCAGAGATTAAGGGAACGGTTCTTATCCAGGAACAATTACAGAAGAGCCACTACAGAAGATCTTGAACTGCCTGCTGTACAGGCAAAGATAAAAGAAGTGCAGTCCCAGGTCAAGAAATTGGTTGGCGTGTTCGAGGAGGCAGAGGCAGAAGGCACTGCGTTCGCAAAGATTATGCTGGCTGAAAGGATGGGTCTTGGCGGTCTTCCTCAATCAATGAATAATGAAGAATATGTTGCAACTGTTGTGCGGCCATTGGTACGGTCGCTTGCAGAAGGTCTGGGAGAGGAGATGGATCCAGAAGAGATGACTGACCGCGCTGCAAAGACTATCTTTAAATTGATGCTTGAAAGGGACATCAGGCCTGGCGACATCTTGTCAGAACTTAACTTGCTCGAGGATGTAAGGCCTGAGAACCTTGCAGAATTGAAAAGGGTTGCAAATTATGCAGAGATATTGCAGGATGCTGATCTGACAGAAGAAATGCGCGAGAAAGACGGACTGTTCAATCAGTTCTATATAGATTATATCATATTAGCAGATATTGAAACTCAGTTGAGCTTCTATCAGGGTGTCAATGATTATGAACAAAAGATACTTGAAGCCAGCAAGATCAGTGACTTTCAGGAGCAGAAAGATACTTTGGATGCATTGCTCGCAGAAATAGAAAACTTCAAGGAAAAGTATGCAGAAGAATATATAGAATCTGCAGATGTAAGCGACAGATTGGAAAGATCTGTTGAACAGGCATGGTCCATCATTGAAGATAGGAAACTTATTGAAGTTAAGACTCCGCAGGATCTTGAGGCTCTGGTTATTAACCTCGATGAATCATTGACAGAACAGCCAGGATGGACAGACGAAGACTTCTACCAGAACACAATTCTGAACAGGAATAAGATGCATAACTTGGATGTTCTAGTGAGGCTTGCTTCTAGATATAGTAGGATTCCTGATCTAGATGTTAAGAACTTGAACAGGATGTTCGGCGAGATAGCAGATGACATCATGACCCTGAAGCAAGGAGAAGTGATGAGGCTCGATCACATAATGCTCAAGTTGAGAGGTCTTAAGGCTCTTAATTCAAGACTTGGTCATGACGGTGCGACAGAGGAATTGATCAAGATCTTCAGGGAGATTGCCAAGACAGAAGAATTGACAGATGACGAGCTGGCAGCTATGCAGAAACTGTTCGTGGCAATGAAGACCACAAAGGTTGATGTCATCCCTGACGGATTAGAAGGCAGGGCAGTGCCTGATGTCGACGGCGTACTGTTGTATGAGGAAGGATTGACAGCAGGCGAGATAAGTACAATAAAGAACATACTGGAGAAGGCAGGAAAAGTCATTGAACTTGAGCCTGGCCAGACACTTGAACAGATGCTGTCAGGTGTCGGCAAGAAATATTACATTGAAGTTACTGATGAAAGTTTACTGAATTATGACCAGCTCGGCAAGTTGCTCACAAACTTGCATAGAGATGCTGTTGTCGCTTCACATTATGCAGATGCAAAAGATGCATTATCTTTAGTTGACGCAATAACCAATGATCAGGTTGACCAATACATCAAAGATCTGATTGGCCAAAGTCAATACGTAAAAGCAGCAGAGATTATCGACAGCTTTGCAGTGACAGAAGAGAATAAGATTGTATCTGCAGAAAGACAGTTGCGAGAGATCAATGCAAAGATCGCAGAAGTAGAAGCTGCAGAGACTGCAGAATTAAGAAGACAAAAGATACAAGAACTGAGACAGATGGTAAGGAAGGCAAGGAGGGACATCACTGGCCATCCTAAGTTCCTGGCAGCAATAATGGGCGAGGTTCTTCACAAGGTGCTAAAAGGCAGGATCGATAGAGGAGAGATTCCTGCAAATGCAAAAGTCACAGAAATAGATGTACACAGCATGGGCAATGACAATGTCAATGCTGTCTTTATGAATGTATTGCGATATGCAAGAGGAGAGATTTCTTATGATGAACTTAAGCACACTGTAGGTGATGACAGGGACAAGGATCTTGCGATTTATCTCGGTCTTTTGGGACATCCAGAATCAATCGGGAAAGAACAATTGACTGGTTTGACAGAGACAGACCTGGCAACATTGGCAAGAGTATTGAAGAGCATAACCGGCAAAACTATAGAACCAAATCTTGATGCTGTCTGGTCTGCAATGGATCCTGTATTAAAGAGCACGCAGAGGATGTACGGTCTTGGCGGTGACGAGGTTGCAGGCTATGAGACCAATCCTAAGAAAGTGCTTCTCCTGCTGAGATTGGTGCACATGCTGACGGGCAAGGAGACCGGTCTTAAGATCAGAGCAGGTGCAGGCTTTGGCCGTGCTGCAGAAGGCAGGCCTTACAAAGTGCAGGACGATGAAGCAGAGAAAGCTCAATTAGTGACAAAAGTATTGAAGGATTCTGAGCTTGATCTTGACGAGCTATTCATGTACGAATATGGAGAGCCATTGTCAGATGTTGCAGCTGCAGAAGTAATGAAGATATTGAATGATAGATTGAAAGAGATGAAGGATGAAAAAGAACGTACAGAAGTCAAGGTCACGAAACTTGCGAATTCCATGGATGCTGATTCGCTCGTGATGTGGAGGCTTGCTCTGGATGTAGATAATCATCCTGAAAGAGCAACCTGGCTGAATCAGTTCGCAGCAGAGGCGCGGGCATTGAAAGCTACTGTGAAATCAACAGGACCAGAAGTCGCAGAACTTGAACAGGAAAAAGACATGCAGTTTGAGACTGCAGAGGAACCAGAAGTTGCAGTGCCTGCAGAAGTCATTATCCAAGGAACAGTGGATGTGAAAAATGTCCTTTCATTTGAAGGATTGCAGGGAGATACATATGTTATAGAACATGAAAATGTAAAGCATCTTGTAAAGAAGAACAAGAATGATTTCTGGTATCCAGAAGCAGTAAGAAACATGCAGAGAACTCCGACAAAGTCAGAGCTGGACGAAGCGACAAGATATTCATTGATTGCAGCAATAAGAGAAGCCATCTTCTTCAAGAGAACAGAATCCATTGACGGCATACCTGGTCTTGTTGAAGTTGTTGTGTATGATAAGGGCGAAAGGATAATTATGACTGAATTAGACGATCTTGAAGAATACTATGATAGATTGCTTGAAGGAACTCCTGGAGATGAGATGTATGAAGCTGTAGATGTCTATCAAGTAATGGAGCTTGTAGAGGGAAGAGGACTTAAACACGGAGCAGGCATTACAATTGATAATTTCAAGGACCATCTTGCAAGAGGAGGTTCATTTGATGTAAAAGAACTCAATAGGTTCACGAAGAATATCTTGGAAGAATTGCATAAACTAGGAATTGTGCACACAGATCTTCATGCGAACAACATATTGGTAGATAGAGAAGGACGACTGCATTTGATTGATCTTGGACTGGCAAATACAAGGGCAGAACTTGGTGATGAAAGATTCGAGTCTGCTGTCCAAGCTGAAAATAGAAGAGTGGCGCCTCATTTGAAAAGGATAGAACTACAATATTATAACAGCAAGATGCCAGAGACAAGAATAGGTATAAAGAGAAGCACGATAGACCAAGTAACATCAAGATTATTGCCTCCAAGACTGAAACAGATGGGTATTGACAAAGAATTGGTAGATACATTAAAACGATTGAAACAAAACAAAAATCTTGTTCAGCAGATGGAAGACCTGACTTCTGCAGATGACTTTGATGTGAATGCAGCAGCAAGATTGAAACGTGATCTGGAGAGCACGATAAGAGACATACTTTTAGAGAAGGCAAAGGCAAGGCCTGAGGTTGAGGCAAGGATCAAGGAAACGCCAGAACTGCTTGATGATAGGATTGCTCTGGAATCAAGCTTCATACTGAACAATATCTTGATCCATCATCTAAAGGATAAAGTAAGATCTGACATTAGTATGACTGATGATTATCTTGACAAGGTCTTCCAGTTCTATACAGTATATGATAAGGCTTCCAAAACTTATAGAAGTGTTGACAGAAATCTATTGGATGCTTTGCATGACGATTTCAAATTGAGATTGACGCCTCTTTATGTCAAGAGAGTCAAGAGAGGATTTGACAGATATGTAGATGATGAACTAATCCTAAAATTCAACAACGTAGTTCTTGACTACAAAAACCGCAAGAAAGCACAGCCAGAAGAAGCTCCAGTGTTTGCACAGCCTGTTGTTGAGGAATTGTCCTTGGAAGAGACGATTGTGAGAGATATCGAAGATCCTGCAACTCTATTAGGAGAAGGTGCACAGGCTTATACTTATGTTGTTGAGCATGGAGGAAAGAAGCATCTTGTGAAGAAGATAAAGAGAGATCCGGTGCCTCTTATCAAGGAAGCAATAGCGCTTATTGAACTTGCAGGAGTTGATAATATCCCTGGGTTCATACAGTTTGTCAGGGTTGTTGATGGCAGACCTGAAGTGATAGCCACAAAAGAAGATCTGGAGAATCTTTTGGCAGAAGTACGTGGAAGAATACTGACTGAACAGGACTTCTTGCTTGTCACAGATCTGGTTGAAGGAGAAGGTAAGCTTGGTGCAGCATTATCGCTTGCAGATTTGATTGATATGGGTGAAGTGGTAACAGATGATATGATAGACGAAACTCTTGCAATATTAGACAATATACATTCTAGAGGATGGTTACATGGAGACCCTAATCCTGAGAATGCCCTTTTTGATAGAGAAAGAATAGCTTCTATTATTGATCTTGGTTTTGCCAAGAGGCGAGAAGAGGTTGCTGATTTCGAAACAGAAAAAAGAAAAGAGATTCTTAAGGTTGTAAATGGCATGATTGCCCAGATATATACTATCGCAGAAAGAGAAAATAAGAGGATAGATCCAAGTACTATAATGGCAATTCAGGAAATCGCGCGGAATTATTACTTGGAAGACAGCCAGGAATATCCTGCGCTTGCTTATGCACTGCGTTATCCAGAAACCGCGTTCTTGATTGCTTTAGAGTACGAAGGGCAGGCATTGCCAGAAGGCAAGAGATTATCATTAGATATTATTGGAGATGTGTTCAAGGCAAGAGGATTAGAAGAAGAGATAGAAGCGCCTATTGAAGAAGAGATTGTAGAGATAGAAGAACTTACACTGCCGGAGTTAAGAGAACGGTTGGAGACAGATAATATTATTGATATCTATAATTCAATAAAGAATTTCCTGAGGACGCAGCATCCTGATATATCTGAAAGAAAGATTGTGCAGAGTATAATGAAAGTTATCAAGGAAGAGGATGTTTCAGATATTGAAGAAGATCTGTTCTATGATATTAGTGAAGCAGATAGTCAATTGAGTCAAGTCAAAGAAGCACAGGGAATGGAGTATGAAGAAGTCTTAGAATTAAGAGACCAGCTTGCAGAGATGGCAGAAGGCGAACTGGAAGTGTTGCCTGCGCCTGCTGTTGAGGAAGTTGTTGCAGAGCCTGAAATCGCTGAACTGTCACCGATTGATATGGGAGAAATCTTGCGAAGCTTCCAAAATACAGAGGAGAATTTGCATGACGACGTGTCTGATAAACTGCCGACTTCTTGGACGCCTTCAGGTGTTTTCTCGCAAATGAGCAGAGAAGAATATATTGAATATGTCTCCAAAATAATGGCTTTAGTTGCAATCTCAGATCTAAGGCATATTGATCTTGAGAAACAAATGCCTGATTTGGTAGATAGTGAAGGAAGGAATGTCTATGAAAGGATAAAGGAATTGGATCCAGAAGGCTTTTTAGAGACAGAAAAAATAATTGTTTCCAAAGAGTTCAAGAAAACAACAGTAAATACTCAAACAGGAGAGACTACAGAAGAAACTGCAACAGGAAGAGCTGATTACTTCCCATTGGCGCAACGATTAGGAAGGGATCCTAGATTAAATGAATACAGAGAAGCAGGTTTGACTGATCTTGTTGACCAGTTATTGCGACAGATGATGGACAATAAGGATGCTGCATTGATAAGCTTCAAGAAAAGCCTGACAGATGACCTGAAAGAACTTGAGAAAAGAAGAAAGTCAGGACAGGGCCTGCTTGCGAGGGCTGCGCAGAGCGCTTCTAACTTCCTGCCTATGCTGGCAGGAGTGCGAGAATTAAGACCTGTTGTTTCCATAGTCACAGGAGAAGCCGGTACTGGCAAATCAACTTATGCAGAACAGATAAAGAATGAAGGAATAGTCGATGAAGATGGAAATGTGATCATAACTCCTGAAGAAGTCATGCTTCTGCATCTTGATAATCTTGACGGAGGCTATGTTGGCGAACTTCAGAAAGTCCTTGATAGACCTGAGATATTGACAAAAGCATTCAAAAACTTGAATGAAGATGAGATGAAATTGGTTGAAGCCTTCTTCAACCATCTAAAAGCAAAAGGAGATAAATCAATTCCAGTTAGTTCTGAATTGAGAGAATTGGCAGATTTATCAGTGCTTCCTTTAAGGTCTCTTTTGGAAAATGATGAATTCAAGAATAGGAATCTTGCAGAAGTTATGGAGATGTTCAACCAGAATTATATTAAAGCAAAAGAAAGGCTTGCTCAAGGAGGGCAATCGAAGGAGGTTGTCAAGGATATTATGAATATGTATCTTGAATCCAATGTAAGGACCAATAAAATTTCATTGGTCATGGTAGAAGGTCTGCTTCCTAGGTCTGATCCTGGTCCTGCAGGCATAGTTAACTTGCTTGCAGATCCTGGTGCTAATCTTTTGGGTGCAAGTTCTGTGCTGAGAGTGACTGCTGATCCGCGCACTATCTTTAAAGCGTTTGAGGCGAGGGGCAGGTTCGAGCCTGGTAAGGTAAGCAACAGAGGATATTATGAAAGACAGGCAGCAGTAACCTTGGATGTGCCTATGAGGGATGCAAAGAATTTCGAGCTTCCTAACACATTCGCCTTGGAAAGAGGCATTGCAGAAAGCAATCTAAAGAAAGATCTGGAAGAAGGAAAAATCAGTTTCAATAAGATAATGCAAGACATGTTCGATGAAATCTTCAAGGCGTCAGATCCTATTGACATGGAATACATAGAGGACACAGATTGGAGTACAGAGCTTACAGAGGATGAGAAGGGCGCATTGATACAACTGTATGTTAACAATTTAATAGGCTATAAGACAACGCCAAAAGAAAAGGTTGAGCTTGGTGTTGAAGCTCTTAAGAACAGAATTCTGAAACTTTCTGAAAGTGCGATTGAAATGCGTTTCCCAACTGTTAAGGTATTATCTGTACAGGAAGAATTAGATTCGATAAGTGAACAAGCAGGACAGTATGATGTTTCCTTGTTCAGAAATTCTGATGCATATGCTAAAAACATCAATGAGATGACAGAATTAGAAATATTGTCAACTTTGACTTCTAAAGAAATACAGTCATTGTTCGGTGTGACAGAGTATGAAGCGAACAGGATCCAGATATTTGCTGAATTAAGACATCTTGGGTTGGACATTGCTCCAGAAGCGATGAATGTGATTGTTAACAGGCTAGCATTGCTTGCCACAAAGACGAACCATTATCAAGATTCCAAGCGCATAAGAAAGATGCTTCAGAAGATAGATGAAGATAGAGATGCTGTTACTATTTCAAACGAGATGAAGATCGCTGCATTATTGCATGACATAGGAAAGACAGGACCTTTGGGAATATTAGAAGAGCAGCAGTTAGATATTGCAACACTGGCAGACAAGAGCAAGGCAGACCAATATGATATTGTATTGGAATTATTTGGCATAGAACAGACAAAGCCTGGCACTAACAAACAGACCAAGATAATCGATTTCGTAAAAGCGCATTATCCTAGCAGTGAATGGAACAGGGTGTTCGACAGTCTGTCAAAAGTGCAGAATCCTTTCACAAAGAAAGCTTTCAATGTAAATACAGACACAATGGGACATCTTTGGGATTCACATACTATCTGGGGTATTGACACGCTTGTGAACCTTGGCGTGCCTATGGATGTCTGGAATCCTATATCAAAGCATCACATCACAGAAGGAGTCGTGCCTTTGAAAAGACTGGAAAAACCTTCTACTAATGATAAATTATTATTATTGCTTGACAAGTATGATGCTTTCAGAAGAAGAAGCAGGATGACACACAAACAGGCGATCGCTGTATTGAGGTCAATGGCTTCCAGAGGATACTATAAAGACGATAATGAGTTCAAGGCATTGATCGAGAACGAGCTCAATATCCATCTAAAAGATATAGAAATAGAGCCGATGGAACTGCCAGGACAGACATTGCGTTCAAGGATCTTGGGGCTTATGAAACGTCCGTTTGACGTGATGGTTAATAATGCGAGAACGTATGGACCTGCTTATCTGTTTTTAGAAGGAGTATACAGAATTCCGTGGATGATCGCTTCAGGAAATCCTTTAGCAATAATTTATGCTCCAGGTTCTACTACGTTTGCAGTGACCGGAAGC
>JAHWIA010000068.1 GCA_019322855.1 Candidatus Woesearchaeota archaeon
TACTGCATTACTGCTCTAAAATCTGTAGTAGAAAAGATTATTCTTTTGCAGGGAAGCCAGCTCGCATACATAAACGACATTTAGAACAATAAAAATTAATTTCTAGAACTTCTTTATTTATTATCACAACTGATCCTTCAGATTCTCAATAAATCTGTCAAAATCTTCCACAGCTACACAGGAGCCGCACGCAGTCTCATGTCCTCCACCATAACCTTGGATACCAACTAAAGCCTTTTCAAGGATAGGAGGCAAAGGTTTTACATCATAACGAAGGCTCATCTTGACTTCTCCGCTTTTCTCCCTCCCAACAATAACAAGTTTGTTCGGAAATCTGTAAGCAAGTTCGTCTGCCAGATTTTTTGTGACAGATATCTTACCGCTCTTATAGATGAAAATGAATAGTTTGCCTTCAGGCTTGACTTTCAATGCTTCTTCAAGAAGTTCGTCATAAGCTTTTCTTATTTTCTGATAATGCTTAAGGATGAAGCGTGCTCTAGATGTTTCACCTTTCAACAATTCGTCAGGAGAAGATACTCTTGTAAGAATTTTTACACAGCTGAGAACCTGTGACGTAGGCCCTTTCAAGATAGAACCAAAGATGTCCATCAATTTTCCTAATGGAGAATGGAATTTAATCTTTTCAAGATTGTCAATAGGTTTTTCCAGCAAGTAAGGATATTTTTTGCAGACAATGTCCATGAACGAAGGATTGTAATTATCACCGATACAGCCTACTGCTGCGATCCATGAATCCTGCTTCACCACTTCATAGCACCAATAAGATACAGGAGAATACTCATTAGGATCTGCGATCCTGGGATTGTAATACTTGACTTTAGGTCCTATGTCCCTCACTTCATGATGATCTATCCATATGATAGGAACATTCACATTATTATAAAAACTATCCTGAATCTCTGCGATATCAAGCACAAAAACCTTGTCTGGCTGATATTCATTGACCTTCTGTGCAAAGAACAAGTTCAGTTTAGGAGCAGCCTTCACAGGAATGCCTTTTCCTTCATGCTTGTACCTATAAAGCAAGAGAAAGGAAGCAAGACCATCAGGATCATCATGAAATAGAAAAAGTGGCTTCTTGCAGTTATTAAGCTCTTCTTTTATTTGCGCCTGTTGTTTCTTTGTTATCATTGGATTACACCTACCTAAAAAAAAACAAAATATCAAATTACTTGTTGACTTTCTGTAAAAAGAGGACATATATAAAGGTTGGTTATTCCGAAGGATTTATATACCAAAACTCCCTTTTTTTCGCCTATGAATGAGGAAACAGTATTCAATGTCAAGATTGCCAAAAGAGGCGTTTTTGACATGGACAAGCTCTATAAAGCAGTGATGAAATGGTATAAATCTCATGATTTCAAGGCAGCAGAGACAAAGCACAAGGATAAGCCTGATGCCTATGGTGGCAGGATTTTATATCATGAATGGTCAGGCGACCTGAAAGCTACTGCATATGTCAAATACATTACAACTGTTAAATTCGATACAAGAGAAGCCACGCCTGTTGAGATAAAAAAGAACGGGCAAAAAGTAAGCAAGACAAAAGCAAGAATTAACATCACCATAAATTCGCGGACAGTCGCAGATTGGAGAAAGATTTACGAGAAAGGTCCGTTCATAAAAAGATTCGAGAATTTGATCAATAAATATTTGAGAAAATCAGACATTGAAGATTTGCAAGTGCAATTGATTATATGGAGTGATGAATTGCACAATAAATTAAAAAAATTAATAGAGATGGAAACTGCAGGTTAGAATAAGATGGGAGAAAAATTAACCGTAATTACAAGAGACATAAGCTATACAGGTCTTTTCAATGTGAGGGATTTGTATAATGTTTTTGTAAGCTGGATCAAGGAAAAGGATTGGGATTTGATAGAGCCCGTACACAAGGAAACAGTTTCAGAGAAAGGAAAAGAGATAGTCATCAAGTTCGAGCCTGAGAAAAAGATGAGCGATTATGTGAAGTTTGCGGGATATTTTGAGATAGTAATGTCAGATATTGAAGATGTAGTGATAAAGAGAGGAGATAAAGAGATACCATTGAACAAAGGAAGTGTTGACATTCAGCTTAAAGGAATAATAAAGACTGATTATGAAGGCATGTGGGTCACCAGTCCGATGCAAACCTTGCTCAAAGCCTTCTATGAGAAGTTCATCAAGGCAGGCGAGATCAAGAATTTCAAGAAAAAGTTAAAAGATGACATTACGCACCTTGAGCATCAGCTGAAAAGTCATTTGAACCTGTTTCAGTACACAAAATAATCTGCAAAACGTTTATAAAGACTTCTTTTTTCTGCTTATAGAGACCATATAAGCCAGGCGCGCATCTCGCGGGGGTAGCAAAGCCTGGTCAAACGCGCAGGACTTAAGTCTTGTGATTGGGACACTTACAGTTCCAGAACGTAAGTAATCCTGTCCCTTAGTGGGTCCGTGGGTTCAAATCCCACCCCCCGCACTTTATGCCCCAGTGGCTTAGTCTGGCATAGCACGGCCTTGGTAAGGCCGGGATCGAGGGTTCAAATCCCTCCTGGGGCTTTTATTTTTTATTTCAAATAAGAAGAGAATTATATCTAATTTAACTAATATAATACAAGAAAAGAAAAATAAAAATATAAAACAAATAGAAACTAATTCTTTATTTATTCTTGATTCATTTCGCTTGCTTTCTGAAGCAGCTTTACATTCTGAGCTTGTTTTCCTCGCTCAGTCTCAGCGACGTCAAAAGAAACCTTATCGCCATCACGTAGGAATGTTCCTTCTGCGATTGCAGAGTGATGCACAAAATAATCGGTTCCGTCTTCACCTTCGATGAAGCCGTATCCCTTGTTTCTATTGAACCACTTTACTGTTCCTTCCATTTTACTTATCCTCCTTACTTGTTCAAGATCTCCCAAAAGGGTTCCTTGAACTGATGTTCTACAGCAGTTATCTCATTCCTTTTAAAGGTTTGGGTTAATCTAGTAGAATTCAAGCCTCCCATCAAGATACGTCCCGCTATACAGCTTTACAGGCCGCCAGTTATCCTCGACTAGTTCTGCATCCAGCCATTCAGCCAGAACATCAGGATTGCCGATCGTAGCGCTCAAAGCAATCAACTGATAAGAAGCAAGCAGATTTCTGAGCATGGTTATCAAGATCTCTACTGTAGGCCCTCTGCTAGAATCGTTTATCAGATGCGTCTCATCAACAACAATAGTAAAAATTTCTTTTATCCATTCTGCCTTATGCCTTATCAAGCTATCTAGCTTTTCAGCAGTAACAACTATCAGATCATTCTTTCCCAGATAATTGTCTTTACTGTCCATATCGCCAATGGCTAATCCACAACGAAGGAATGGAAAATCTTTTTTGAATTCTTTATACTTTTCAGTCGCCAATGCTTTCAAAGGCACTATGTACACAGCTTTCCCCTTTCCCTCAAGTACATTCTTGATGCAAGCAAGTTCTGCTACCAAAGTTTTTCCGCTCGCAGTAGGAGAACATACAACCATGCTCTTGCAATTAAACAATCCTGCTTCGATCGCCTTCTCCTGGCACGGACGAAGAACATCTATCTTTCTAGAAGAAAGAACTTCAAATAATTTAGAAGGGATTTTCCCGCAAATATCCTTTAATCTCATAATCGGAAATTGTCAGAATAAATTTATTCAAAAACAACCTTTTTCGCGCGGACACCACCGCTCTGGATGTGTATCTTCCTGCATTCGCTGCAGAGATAACGCAAGTCTGTCTTCTTGCTTCTTTTTTTATTCCATCTCTTCCAGCTAGTCATTGCTCCCCTGCTCGTCTTGCCGTGATTGCCAGCTCCCCTGTCATCTCCTCTCTTTCTCATCCTGCCCCTTGAGCTTCTGGTCATTGGATGGGACTTATTCTTGCCTTTATTCTTTTCTTGCTTGATCTTATGCTTAGTATGTTTCTTACAATAAGGACATAATCTGCTGACTTCTTTTGGTATTTTCATTTTACAATCACAGCTCTGTTATTTTTAATCATCAATTGTGCAATTTCATTAGGCAGTTCTGCTGTCTGGTCCTGTTCAAAAGGTCCGAATTTCTCCATGTTCGGTCCGACAAATACAGGCACAGTCTCTTTAAATTTGATAAGTATTGAACCTGCCTCTCTTTCATCTTGTAGTTCAGATGGGCTTTTTAAAGGTTTGGGTTTTTCAGCCGTTTCAAGAGCTTCTCCTGCCAGTATCTTGTTTATAACTCCGTTTCTGAATTTGTCGAGTGTTGAAAGCACAGAATCAAACAATTCTTTCTCTTCTGAAAGCAGATTCTCAGTGTTTGCTATATGATTATTGGTTCTTGAAACATCGCGAGCCAAAAGGATTATCTTTTTCTCCCTCCATTCATAGATGTCTCTCAATAATCTATGTGCGTTCTCTATCTGCTGTATAACCTTTTTTTTTTCTTCAAAGCCGAACAATCCTTGATCATTCCTTTTGCTCTCTAAAAGCTCTTGTTTTTCCTTTAGATAAGAGATGACATTAGAAAAGAAGCCAGGATCCAGTTCCTGAATCTCGCTGCTATTCTTTTCTCTACGAAGTACATCATAAAGAGTATCATAAGTAATTTTAATCTCAGTATCAGTCATCTTCCCCCAATAAGCAAAAAATAGCTCTAGTTTTTATACTTTTCTCTACGCACCTGCAAAAATATTGTGTTTGTCCCGCACAAGCTTCACTTTGAATTGCTTTTTATCCGTCTTAGGAATCCTCACCAGCCTGCCGTCAGCACCTCCTGCCACACCAATTCCCGGATATCTTGCCTCTACAGCGATGACCTGCCCTTTCCTGAACGGCTTGTTCAAGGTCTTCTGCACCGTCATCTTGATTCCAGTATCTGGATTTATCAACTTAATTCCGTGCTTCTTTTCCAAATCCTTCATTCTATTCTCAAATTCTTCAAAATCAAGCTCTTTTGTAGGCTTTCTGCCTCCGCTATAACTTAAAAAGTTCTGTATGCCAATGTAAGCGCCTATCTCTTTTGCAAACTCAATCAGACCATCCATCTCACTGTCATTGATCCCCCTGAGATAGACAGGAGCAATCACCAAATCAAGTCCAAGAGAGCGAATATAACGCGCCATCTCCATGACATGTTCTACATCATAATCTACACCGGCAATCCTAGACACCAATTCAGGATCTATCGCATTCAGAGAAAGATTGAATCTTGTCAAGCCTGCATCCTTTAGCGAATC
>JAHWIA010000069.1 GCA_019322855.1 Candidatus Woesearchaeota archaeon
AATTCATAATATGCAGGCCTGTGAAACAGAAGCACAGGATTGCCCAGATTTTCAAACAACGGTCCGATGACATCGCCCAGTCTCGGATCTGCCAATTGCCTGTCATCAACTTCTGAAGCGCATCCTGTGACTGCAATGATCGGAATCTTAAGTTCTTTTCCTATCTCACTTAAGGTGTAAGCAATGCTGTTCAATCTCCTGTCCCTGCTGTTGAACCTGGTATTCAAGGCAGGCCTGTCTTCCACCATCTCTTTCGGCATCTTATATCCCGTATAAGTCATACGTATGTATTCTCTATAAGAAGCCTTTGCTATTTTTCTTCGGCTCTCTTCTTTCTTTGATATGTGTTCTTGTAGTGCCCATACATCGTCGATGATGACTGCGTCAAAAGCTTTTGAATGAAATATCTTGAGCAAGGCAACAATCTTTTCAAGGCTCAAGTCTGGTGAGAAATCCGCAACCAATTGATGCGTGGAAATTCTTTCTGCAGTCTTTTTCAGATCTTCCATCGGATAGATGCCCTGATATAGTTCACTCAGAGGAAGTTTCGTGAACAAACTTAATGACTTGAATGTAAAATCCTGTCTGTTATCTCTTGTTGTAAAATAAAGAACTCTTCTTTGTTTTGACAATCTATATGCAAGATTCAATGCAAACTCGCTCGCACCCATCTGCGGTCTTCCTGCAAGGACTATCAATCCAGGATAAAGTCCGATGATCTTGTCATCCAGGTCCTTGAAATCTGTGGGTATGAAACTTTCACTTAAAATATTATTTTGTTCAAGTTTGCCGATAACGTCTTTCGCAACAGGACCTGCCCAATTGAAAGTCTGGAAATGCACTTCTGAAGTTCTTTCTATGTCGTGCAATGCCCTGTCTGCCAAAGCCATCAACTCATCTTGCTTCATTGCATGATTATCCAGAATTACATTAGTCATATCTTGCGCGTTTTTTGACAATCTTCGTATACCTGCACAAGTCCGCAGGTCTCTAAGATATGTCTGCGCCCTGTCCACTTTCATCTCCCTGTTCTTTCTATTATAAGAGCTTGTCAAGAATGCATAATCAGAAGGCTTTAAATTTTGATTTTGAACTGCTTCCTCACTCAGCCTGTCAAGCAAGAGCTGAAGATCCATCGTCCTTTTTTCTGACATAATATCTAACATAGTCTCAAAGATAACAACGTGATTGCCGTAATAGAAATCGAATGTCTTTGCCTGCAGAAAAACTCCCTGCAATGCATCCATATTGTATGCAAAACCTACTAGCAAAGCTTCTTCAAATCCAGATTTGGTGAACTGCGGAAACATCTCTCTTTTTGTCTTCGCTTTTATTGTTTTTGAAGAACCTCTAAAGATTGAATATCTTTGGATATTATCAGCATATAGTTCTGCATCTCTCCATGACATGTCCCTTGATTTTTTGAACTCTTCATCTTCAAGAAATGAGAAGTCCTGCATCCTCAGACCGTCTTCCTTAATCAGGGCATCTTTCAATGAGTCTAAAGAAAATTCCTCGCCTGATTTTTTTATTCTTACTATCCTTCTGTATATATCTTGATGTATGTCTTCTTTAAAATCCCAAGGATTCAATCTCTGGAGAACATCAGAAGTGAATTCATGATTGAATGTTAAGCCTACTAGCAATTCTTTTTCTAAATTTCCCACCATATCATCCGGCCTGCCAATACTAAAATCTTCCATCGGATAGCCATATTGTGGCGAATTTATAAGATTTACCTATGTATATAAACTAGAATTCAAGGTCTTCAAACTCTTTCAGCCATCTGTCATTGTCCATTCCTAATGAATATTCTATGACATTGAGTTTCTTGCTCTTCAGGAATTTTATGAATCTCTCCTGTTTTTTCTTATTCCATCTGTTGAATGCCACAGCTGTCTTGCACAGATAATTTATCAGACAGTCCTGGTCATTTCTCATCTCCTTGCCTTTGTTCATCTTAGGATGCAAAGGACACAAAACCCTGGTCACACCTTTCTTGTCTTTCATGAAGATGACATTCCTGCACACACCACACCATCTTCTCTGTCCAGCTCTTGATCTTTTTGCAAACTCTTTGTGCGTCTTGCAGTCCTTATACTCCATTGTATTCTTCTGGATACCTTCCCTGACTTCTTTAGGAGTGCTGTAATCATAGCCACAGCATCCAAAACAGCTGAGTTTCCCTAATTGACATAAACTTGTTTTTGTATAAGCCATTAAATAAAAGGAAAAGAAATCATATTAAAAGCTTACTCTTTCTTGATATTCTTAAGGTACCAGATGACAAAGTCAGGATACACTTCCCATGCCCAGCAACCGGATGCCAAAGCTTCGTTGATGAATGCTTGATTCAAAGCGACATATTCCACACCGAACTCTTTCTCGATTCTTTCTCTGACTTTCTTCACCAATTCATCGCCTGCAATGTATGCTAATTCAAACATTGCCTGCACAATATTGATGACGGGCTGCCATCTCGTGTCTTTCCAGAAGAAATAAGGAAAACCATTTTCTTTTAGATATTGCTGCATGTCAAATCCTTTTTCTTTTCTTTCTCTTTCTTTAAGGATGGCATAATGCGGATAGATAGCTAATTCTGCATTCCTGACTTCATTATTCAATATGACACTCTTCAGTTCTGCATCTGACAATTCCAATTTTTCTTTATTATCCTTGATGTAATCCATGCCCCACTTCTCCCTGTCCATTGCAACACCTTCTGTCACACACTTGTTAGCCATGTGATAGACACTGAAGCTTCCTAGATGCAGTGTGGTTGGAAACTGCAATGAGAATTGCATGTGACCGCCATGCCCTAGCAATTCGTGCGAAGCTTCCAGGTATGCAAGAGCAGGCTGTATCCTGTATTTGCTAGGATCCCGTATACAAAGAAAGCTTTTGCTGCTCAATTCTAATCTGTTCAATTCTGCCCTGAAATTGCTTCGTTCCTCGCCGTAAGGAGGCAACAATACTAATTCAAAATCATACTTCTTTGGAATGAAACCATTCTCCACTCCTAATTTCAAAATGTTTTTCTTGAACTTAGGGATCATCTTCTCGATCATCCCTCTTGCTTCTGGCGTGTCATTTCGTACAAACCTTGGCCTTAAGAAATTCAATAACTGTATTCGTTCCCATTGTTTTCTAAAAGGCATTCTCTTGATGTTTTCTTCTACCAGTTCCAATGTACCTGGACCGTGCAGTGCTGTTATCACATCCTTGATAGAATATTTAGTTTCTGGATTTGAAAAATAATCAGCGAAAATTTCCTGCGCACTGATTCCGCACATTATATGTCTCAAGAAAAGTTTGTCAAACTCTTGTTCTGGCTTTAGGTTATTTGCAAATTCCTTGATCTTTTTCAGCTCTTCAATCACTAGCTTGAAAGCGAAAGGATTATAGATGCTGTTTGCGTAATCTGCGTACATCCTAGTGAACTGAAAGAACAGGTCATTCAGCTTCATCAATTCCTGATCCTTAATCTCAAACTTGTGATTCATATAAATCGCAATTTAATGCCGAATATATAAATTTATTCGAAAAAAAGCCTTTTGTTTATAAATGAAATCGCTACATTTAAATATTGATACTACTAAATAGTGCTCAAGGGGGAAATCAGGGTGAAGTTATTCATATTGGTGCTACTATTAGTATTCTCATCAGCAATAGCAGTGTCTGTAGTTGGATTTGAATATTATAACCAAAAACAGATTGCAGATAATGATATAGTAGACCTTAGTCCTAACTCTGTCCTGCTTTCTGGCACAGAACAACCGTCTCCATCAAACTGGATTGAAGAAGAACAGATCACAGTATTGAAAGACAGGGTTGTGATTTACATTGACAATCCTACATGGGCAAGATTCGCAGACACAAACAGCATGGATCCTTTGTTGGACATTGGCTCGCACGGAGTTGAGATAAAACCAGATTCTCCAGAACAGATAATGATTGGAGACATCATTGCCTATGAAAGGGATGACTTTGACGGCGTTGTTGTGCACAGGGTTGTTGACATCGGCCAGGATGATGAAGGCCATTACTTCATAACAAAAGGCGACAATAATAATGTTTCTGACGGAATAAAGATAAGATTTAATCAGATAAAAGGAGTTCTGGTTGCAGTTATCTGGTAATCATTCCTTGAACAACCCAACATCTTCAAAATATACATGCAAGAAACCTTCTGGCAGACCGTCTATCACATATTTTTCAGCACCGTATTGTCCAGGAATCAAAAGATGAGCTTCTACATTATCAGTATCCGCTGTTTTAGAAAGAGTGCGGTTTGTGTCATGTCTTATCCCTTGTATTACTGCGACATGCACAGGAACATTGGCTGCAAAGAAGTGTCCGTTCTTGTAAAGATCTGTCTCGCCCCAGACAGTGATGTAAGCTAATGTTTTTGGATTAAGTTCTGATTCTATTCCAGTATCTCCATAAATATATTTATTCAAGCCTACTCCGCCAAAGTTAGTGTGTGTTATTCCTTTTTTCGCAGTCCTTATCTCCTGGATGTAGTATTGGAAACCTTCTGGCGACCTGAATTCAATAAAGACATCCTCTATCCTGTCGCCGGAAATATCAGAATCCCTGTCTGTCGTGTCAACAACAGCCATCCTGAACTCTCCTCTTGAATCAAACACTTCATTAGAATACATTGTATTCATCAGATGAGGTTTCAAGGCACTTCTTCCCAAGAGGATCATTGTCGGCGACCCGCCTTTTGCGCGCGTATAAAGCTCAAGGCCTGTTTCTTCAACATCTTCCTCTTCATATTCTTCTATTTCTTCTTCGACTTCATCTTCTATAACTTCGACAACAGGCTCTGGTTCTTCAACAATCTCCACTACTTGCTGTTCTTCCACAACAGGTTCTGGCTCTTTTATCTCAACAATCTCTGGCTCTGGAGGAGGAAGAACTATCTTTTCTGACTCTTGTGTTTCTTGCACAATGTCTTGCTCTTTAATCTCTTGTTGTTCTTCAACATCTTCTGTGACAAGACAGCCACTAATCAAAACAAGACATAAAACTAGAACCAAAAAATAGTATAATTTCATTTTATTCAACATACTCTAATTTATAATAAGTGCCGTCAGTCGATGCTGTTACTCCGCTTTTTGATGTCACTGCAACAATCTCTGCGTGTGAAAATTCAATAACATTAGCGCAATCTGGATTCACTTGACTCAATGAAGTTACGCCAGGACAGAAGTACGCGCCTG
>JAHWIA010000070.1 GCA_019322855.1 Candidatus Woesearchaeota archaeon
ATAATGAGCTTCTCTTGTCAAATGCAAAGACTCTCAACAGATAATCATCTCTGTCCATTCTGCTTGGAAGATGCATTTTCAAGCTAACTGTTCTTGATTCGCCTGCATCTATGTCAAAGATGTCAGATGCGTCAGTTATAACTCCATGCTCAAAACCATGGATCTCTGCTGACAATCTGATGTCTTCTGTATCAGCAAGACCAATAACCTTAACCTTAAGGTTCAGATCTGTATTTTTATCAACTTCGATAACTTCGTCAGTTGATATGATATCGCCGTCAAGCTTTACAAAGTCGACTGCGATCGGAACTGCCTGTACTGTAGCCACAACAGCCATCAGACTTAGCAGTAATACCATCAAAACGCCAAACACTTTGATTTTGTTTGATATCATTTTTGTCTTTCCTCCAACTGTATTTTGTTTTATTTAAGGACTATAAAGCCTTCCCAAACCCCCTATAAGGTCATTTATATTTGTTATTGCGAAGTAAATACTGCCAATATATAAACCTTTCGGTATATTCGCTATTCTACAGTAGTTACGTTAGCAAAAACGATTTGTGTTGATTTTGTCATAAAACAAGCCGCAGGCTTGGTCATCTTAGTTGTAGGTGTTTTTGCTGAAAACCTCTTTTCAATGCTCGGCTTAGGGTTTGCGTTTGCCGGGCATTTGTTATCATGAAATTAAGCAGTGAATTTGAAATCTGCAGGAACTACTGTGATTTCCCTGTGGATTATTCTTCTTGCTTCGTCATTGCTTACAGTAATCCTTACTTCATATTCACCTGGTCTTGCATCGTTTGGTATCTCAAGGAACAGATTCCTCAATTCATCCCTGTTTTCTCTGAGATCCTCAATCAGTATGCTCCTTGTTATTCCTAATTCTGGAACACTCACTCTGATTGTGACATCTTCGAAATCTAAATCTGCATTATTGGTGACCAAAACTGATGCTGATAGTAATTCGCCGATAGGCAGTACCTCTCCGTTTGTCAATGCGATCCTGTCAACAAACAAGTCGCTGTTCCTGACAATAAGATCTCCTGGCAAATATTCTACAACCGTAAGAGTGTAGCTTGCACTTACGCAATTGCTGCTATCGTCTGTTACAGTAACTGTCACTGTGAAGTCTCCCAGTTCTGTAGGAGTTCCGCTGATCAGTCCTGTAAGAGGATTAATTGTTACGCCTGCAGGAGCTCCAGTCATGCTGAAAGTTATTGTTTCTCCATACGGATCGCTTGCAACAACTTGATATTGATAAGGCTCATTGATTGCAGCAACTTGATCAGGAATTACTGCAATGACAGGTTCTGCTCCAACATCGCTTATCAATACATTGATAGTGACTTCATCAACGTCATAAGCGCCTTCGTTGTCATAAACATACAATCTAGCAACATAAGTTCCTAATTGTGTATATGTGTGGATTGGATTCTGTGAATCACTCACTGTGCCATCATCAAAATCCCAATGATATCTTACAATATCTCCGTCAGGATCAAATCCAAGGCCTGTGAAACTGACTATCAAAGGATTTGTTCCTTCTGTAGGATATGCCTGTGCGATTGCAGTAGGCGGGATATTTGTCAAAGGCCTTTCTGTGACAGTAATTATTGTATCGGCGCTCGCTCTTGCACCATTAGCATCTGTCACAGTGACAGTGATTATGAAAATTCCCTCTTCTTGGAATGTGTGTATAGGATTCTGTTCAAGAGCAGTAGCTCCGTCACCGAAATCATACATGTATGTCAGGAAATCTCCGTCTTTATCTGTCCCAGTTGCTGTAAATTGCACTTCATCTCCTACATAAGCGCTTGAAGGGCCATTTACTTGCACTGTAGGCGCGTTATTTGGATTTGTCTTTGCATCCAAGACTTCTAATGATATGGTGTCACTGCCGATATTATTTGCAGTATCAACCACTCTTACAGTAGCCATGTAATTTCCCGGTGCTGTGTAAATATGAACAGGATTCTTTCCATTTGCATAAGTACCGTCTCCGAATTCCCAGCTGTACTGAAGCTGTTCTTCTTTATCTTCATTATCAACTGCAGTAGCAAAGAATGCAACCTTCAATGGAGCTGTTCCTTTGTCTTGGCTGGCAATAGCTGTGACAAAAGGAGGCAGATCATACATCTGATTCTTGTTTACAGTGACCGTGATGGTGTCGCTTCCAATATTATTCGCACTGTCAACTACTCTTACAGTCGCATAGTATGTGCCTTCTGTCGTGTAAATATGAACTGGATTCTTTCCTTCTGCATAGGTTCCGTCTCCGAAATCCCAGCTGTATTTTAAAGTGGTATCATCGTCCTCATTATCGATTGCAGTCGCAAAAAATACAACTGTCAATGGAGCTTGTCCATAATCAGGAGATGCAATCGCAGTAACCATCGGTGGCAAATCTATCAATGAATCTGCACTGACCGGCAATACTGCGGCAATTTGTACTATCAGTACAATAGAAAAGATGATTGCAATCAGGTTTTTTGTTTTCATTTTCTCTTTCCCTCGAAATTGTGTTTTAATTAAAGTAAAAATAAAAAATTAAATTTATTTTTTGCTTCTTGCATTCTTGATAGCTTCCCAAACTTCCAAGCCGTTCATGCCGCCAAGAGCTTCACAGCCTGCTATATACCTGTGATATGTCATCACAGTCTTTTTTGTTCTTCTATCAATCAATTGGATCCTGTACATGTTTGCCTTTTTCTGGCCATCATATACTCCTATAGATATGTCCAAATTTTGAATGCCTATCCTTTTAGCAACTGCTGCCTGTGGCAGGCTTGGATCCAAAACATCGCCATAGATCATGTTCATCAGTCTTTCAGCGTACTGCCTCACATCTTGGTCCTGTATTCCAGGAACCAGACCTCTCAACTGAGCCATGCTTAATGTCTGGCTAATGTCTTTCTTAGGATCAATGTTCTGTTTCTTGATGCTTTCAAGCTCAGCTTCAAGTGCTTTCTTGTCTGCTTCTGCATTGTGCGTTTCACCATTTACAACAATACCTTCCTTGCTCATGTAAGTAGTCTGCAACTGGCTCTGTCTTGCAATGGCATCAACCAAATTAAGCACACCTTTCTCACTGATCTGATCTCTTCTTGTCTTCCCTTTTTCAAGGTGCGTGACAACATAGAATGCTTTTTCTTTTGCATCATATATGACTTCTTTCTTCAGCATTTCCTTGTCTCTTGTTGCCAGATCTCTGTCAACTGCAACTGCTTCTGGTGCAGTTTTTCCTTTGTATAATTCAGGGAATGCTGCTCTGTAGAATCCTATCAAACCAAGCTCTCTTACGCTAAGTTCTTCATCATAGCCCAATGGGAACTTGACAAGTGTCCTTCCATCTTGTTCAACCATGTATGGTTTCAATGCAGGATCTATCATCTGTTCAAGAGTTCCTGGGAAAAGAACATTTCTCAGCACTTCAACCTGTTTTTCTTCTGTTATTCTTTGCGGTGCTATAACTTCACTTCCATCTCCCCCAACGAATCTGAATAATGCAGAATATGCGCCGTCTGCATTTCTTTGCAGGGCCAATGTGATATTGAATTGCTTGCCTGCAGTGTCTTTCTTAAAAGCTTCATTGTTAAGCCATAGATTCTTCAGCTTTTCCATAAGAGCTTTTGCTTCTTCTGTCTTAAGATCTTCATTATCAAAAGTTTCTCCCCACTGTGTCTTCACAGTTGTCCAGACAGGTTTCTTTTCTCCTTCAGGCTGTCCTTCTTCATTGCCAGGCTGTCCTGGTTGTCCTGGCTGTTCGCCTGGTTGTCCGCTTTCGCTTCCTGGATTTTCAGGAGCTTCATTTCCTGGTTTCTTTGGAGGCGGTGTGAAATCTTCTTGGGCAAGAGCATCCTTAGCTGCTAATCCTCCCAATAGCAATGTTCCGCCTGTTATTGTAAGCACGATTCTTGTCAAACTCATTTTATTCTTCCTCCATTATTGTTTTGGTTATTATTTTATCATTCCAGTACAAGACCGTTGAAGTATTGTCTTGCACCAGCTCTAACTGCAAAATCATCTCCGCCTGCTTTTTTTGCAATGTATTCAAAGTTACCGTAAAGTGTTGTTCCGTCTGTTGTTGTGAATTCTGTGCCTACGAAGCCTCTGTTCTGTTCCAATGAGCGTCTTCCATATTGTCTTTCAAAGCCTCCTGTCAAGGAAACTTTTCCGAAATATGTGCTTGTTGGAATAAGAGTAACTTTTCCTTCTACCCTTCCATAAGTCATATCTGCTTCTTCGTTTCTTCCGCCAACACCGTCGATCTGCACTGCCCAGTTGAAATCGTTTGCAATTGTAGCTCTTCTCAAGGCTCTTGCAGGATCTTCATTGTTTACTGGATTAGCATTTTCCTGAGCAATCTGTTTGCCGACAGTACTGAAGATGATGCTTCCGCCCCCTTCATAGCTGTCATGATTGACCATCGCTCTTGCACCCAACCAAAGATTAGGCCTCATTCCTGTCCACTTGCCCACATTACCATATAGATTGAAAACTCCTGTGTTTTGATGGTTTTCACTTATCCTTCGTTCGCCAGGAGCAGGATTCTCATTATGTACCCAAGTCCTATTATGTAAATAGAATGCAGATGCTACTGCATCATTATTAACATTCAAAGTTGCGCCGACATGTCCCTGCGCAACATCAATCCTGTTTTTGATTTCTGGATTGTCTATGTGAAAAGCAGGGCTTCCATACAAACCTCTGTTGCTGACACTTGAATTTGTGCGCGTATCAACACGTCCGGCCAATACTCCTCCGCTCAATGTTACATTTCCAGTTGTATCTCCGCTTGCGAATCTTTGTGTTATATCAAGATTAGCTTGTCCGAATCGTTGAATAGCTTCTGTCTTGACTTTAGATTCTGATCCGATATCATCAAGACGTCTGTTTTCTGTTTCTGTATTGTCTACTCCTGCTTCACCGCCAACTGTTAATCTTGCGCTTGTCTTCTTATCCAGAGTAGAAGCTCCAAAAGAAGCATACAAATGTCCTTTTCCGCCATAAGTGCCAGCATCTCCGCCAGCGTTTACACCGAAACTTGCCTGGTCTCCTCTGAATATTTTTGCGAGTTCGAATCCTGCGCCGTATTTTACTTTTTCA
The DNA here is from genome assembly GCA_019322855.1 of Candidatus Woesearchaeota archaeon. Taxonomy (GTDB): domain Archaea; phylum Nanobdellota; class Nanobdellia; order Woesearchaeales; family WJKV01; genus WJKV01. The sequence continues at coordinate 5,107 of JAHWIA010000070.1, forward strand.
TCGTTGTCGCTGGTTCCGCTTCCTCTGCTCGCAGTACCGAAGATCTGCCAGGTACTGTCTCTTCCTGTAAGTCCGCCAGTAGCTGTAGGATTGTGCTTTCCAAAACCGATTCTG
>JAHWIA010000071.1 GCA_019322855.1 Candidatus Woesearchaeota archaeon
AATGGGGCAGTCCCTTCTGGAGCGGTTTCTGTAAAATCAAAACCAAGAAATCCCAGGATCTTTAAAGTTAATTCATCAAAAGAAGGCATGTTGGCTGCATTCTGCAGTCTGTCCAGACCGGTTTCCATAATGTCCTCTCCAGCCAGTGTCGCCCTAAGATATTCTAATTCCTCTAGAAAGTCTGCGCAATCGCACATGTCTTTTGCAATCCTTTGCCCTTTGTGTAAGGCTTCTGTCGGGTCAGCTGTTCTTTTCATACTGTTATTGTCGTGGAACGCTCAAATATTTAAACTTTGCCAAAACCTTTAAATAGCATAATCAGACCCTAGTATTTATTATGGCCAAAGACGGGGAAGGAAAGAAAGGACATGGGTTGACAGTGAAGAAAGCTGAAGATTCTAGTGAATGGTATACTCAAGTTTTAGACAGGGCTGAATTAATAGAGTATACTGATGTTTCTGGTTGTTATGTTCTAAGGCCGAGATTATATGCAATGTGGGAGATTGCAAAAGAATACTTCGACAAAAAGATAAAAGCGAGCGGAGTGCAGAATGCATACTTTCCATTATTCATTCCGGAATCTTATCTTAAGAAAGAAGCAGAACATGTCGAAGGTTTCAGTCCAGAAGTTGCATGGGTAACACATTCAGGAGATAATGAGATGGCTGAAAAACTTGCTATACGACCAACATCTGAAACAATCATGTATCCTTCTTACAAGAAATGGATAAGATCGTGGAGAGACTTACCTTTAAGATTAAATCAATGGTGCAATGTTGTCAGGTGGGAATTCAGTCATCCTGTTCCTTTGTTGAGATCCAGAGAGTTTCTGTGGCAGGAAGGACACACTGTTTTCGCGACAAGAGAAGAGGCTTGGAAAGAAGTGCTTGAGATTTTGGATTATTACAAGGATGTTTTCGAAGACCTATATGCGATCCCTGTTTTCAAAGGAACAAAAACTGAAAAAGAAAAATTCGCAGGCGCAGACTCTACTACCAGCGTCGAGATATTTCTTCCGACAGGAAAAGCGATACAAGGTGCAACCTCGCATCTATTAGGACAGAATTTCGCAAAGGCTTTTGACATAACTTATCTTGATAAAGATGAGAAAATCCAGCACGCTTGGCAGAACAGCTGGGGTTTCAGTACAAGAAGTTTGGGTACTATGATAATGTTTCACAGCGATGACAAAGGGCTTGTTTTGCCGCCAAAGATCTCGCCTAATAAAATTGCGATAGTCCCTATCCTGTTTGAGAAGACAAAAGAAATAGTCTTGAAGAAAGTCAATGAGCTTGGCAAACAATTGAAGGAATTTAATCCAATCATTGACGACAGGGAAGAATTTTCGCCAGGGTACAAGTTCAATGAATGGGAGATGAAAGGCGTTCCTATAAGGCTAGAGATTGGTCCGAGAGATCTGGAGAATAATCAGGCAATTCTTGTCAGAAGAGATACTGGCGAGAAAGAGACAGTGAAGCTTGACGATCTGAAAAAAGAAATAACTTTGACGCTCGAAGCGATACAAGAAAATCTTTTCAAGAACGCTAAGAAGTTCATCGAAGAAAACACAATAACCACAACCAGCTGGGACGAACTTGTCCAGGCAATAAAGGATAAGAAGCTGGTGAAGACTGTATGGTGCGGCGAAACAGAGTGCGAGGACTGGATTAAGGACAAGACAGGCGGCGCTAAGATCCTTAATATTCCATTTGACCAGCCTCATATAAAAGACAACTGTCCTCAGTGCGGAAAAGAAGGCAAGTATGAAGTTTATATAGCAAAATCCTATTAGAATTCTCTATTTTACGATTATTTATCGTAATATTTATATATTCAATCCAGTTAAAAAGCCATATAATAGGGGGATGTTATAAATGAGAAAGATATTCATTTTCGCGGTCATCATATCCATGTTTCTTCTAGCGACTGCTGCTTACGCAGACGAGTTGAAGTTCAACACAATTGATGCTTATGTAGAAGGAGCATTGTATTCCAACATTGAAAAAGACAGTGGCAAGCTGGAGGTCAATCCAGGGGACTTGCTGCAGTTCACGATCAATGTGGAGAACGAGTTCCCAGCTTCTCAAAGAATGGAGATTGACGGTATTGACATGACAGTTACCATAAATGACATCAAAGGAACAGATGATCTTTATTTTGAGTTCAGGGAATTTGGATTGGACGAAGATGAGGAAACAAACAAGGAAGTCTCTTTTGACATTCCTGAGGATGTAGTTCCTGGAGATTACATAGTGGAGATGAAGGCTGCAGGCACAGACGATGAAGGAAATTCACAGAAAGCGAGTTTCGTATTTCCGTTGAAGATATTGAGAAGACAAAGAGATGTTTATCTGTACAAACCAACAATAACTCCTGCAGGCGTATTATGCGGTGAGAATGTGCAGATCAACCTAAGATTAGAGAACAGGGGAAGGAATGCAGAAGCAATGACTATCACAGTACTTAATAATCTGCTAGGCATAGATGTAAGGGACAGCGACATAATAAAGGCGGTTCCTGACAATAATATTCTTGAGAAATCAATCACAGCGAATGTTGCAGAATATGTACAGGGAGGAATGTATCCTATAAATGTTGTTGTGGATTATGCAGGAGGCCAATTATTGGACAGTGCAGATTTGCTCGTCACCTGCCCGTCAGCCTATGATCTGAGCAAGACAAAATCCACAAAGCTAGAACCAGAAAAGATTGCGACAGGTTTCCAGACAATCGATATAGGCGGAAATGATGCTGGAAAGAAAGTGAGCGGTTTTTTCCTGCGCAACAGATCTGAGATTGCGATGCTTTCTGGCATTGGCATATTCACAATTGCAGTCGTAATGCTGCTAGTAGCAGTTATTGGCTTCGGCACAAAGAAAAGATAAAGAGGTGTTATCTATGATAGTTATCGGCGCAGACCACGGCGGTTTTGAACTGAAAGAGAAAGTAAAAAAGAAATTGGACGATCTTGGCTTTGAATACGAGGACATTGGTCCTTACAAGATGGATCCTAATGATGATTATCCTAAGTTCGCAGAACGTGTAGGAAGAGATATTTCTGAACATGATGACTGGAAAGGTATTCTTATCTGCAGATCAGGCCAGGGCATGGCAATGGTCGCAAACAAGTTTTCAGGAGTTAGGGCTGCTGTCTGCCATTCTGTAGAAGAGACAAAGAAGACAAGAGAGCACAATGACGCGAATGTTCTTTGCTTGGGAGCAGATGATGTAAAGGAAGAAGAGATAATGAAGATGGTCGAAGTCTTCCTGGAGACGCCTGCTGAAAAAGAAGAAAGACACAGGCGAAGAGTAGAGCAGATAAACAAGCTGTAAGTAACATTTATAAATGAATCTGGATTCTGATATTCTTAACAGCCCCGTGGTGTAGTGGCCAATCATATTGGATTTTGGATCCAATGACCGCGGTTCGAATCCGCGCGGGGCTATCTTTGTTTCTTTAAAATAGGAAAATATAAATTAAAAATAAAAGAAAAAATTATTGTTCTACAAACTGACCGTTCTCTGCCTTGAACAATGCAAAAGGTTTTGCAACATCTCCGTTTTCATCGAACTTGTTGTAGCCTGATGCTCCGTCGAATTCGACAGTGTACAATGCATCTTTGATGTCTTCACTATCAAAACCGTTCTTCTCCATCGCTTGTGCATAGATGTAGACCATGTCATAGAAGAAATCTGCAAAGATGTCAGACGCCTCTACACCAAATCTCGCATCGTATTTGCTTTTGAAGTTTAGAGCATATTCATTCCTGTTTTCTGCAAAGAATGTGACGTACAATTCTTCAACAGCATCTCCTGCACCCTCGAAGAAACTGTCATCCTTAAGAGCCTCTCCGCTGATTATCGGGATGTCTATACCAAGTTGCTTTGCCTGATTGACAAACACGATCCCTTCTGCAAGTACTGGAACCAGCAATATCGCTTCAGGGTTTTCTTTATCTATCTTTATCAGCTGTGTTTTAACGTCCTTTGTTCCCACTTCAAAAGATTCAACAGCCACAACTTTAATTCCAAACTCATCTGCTTTTTCTACGAGTGTCTCTGATAGTCCTACTCCGTATTCATCCATGATGTATGCAATTGCAATCTTTTCTACTCCCATCTCTTTTACAGTCTCAAGCATTTTTATCCCTTGAAAACTGTCAGGAGAAGTGACTCTGAATGTGAAATCTCCGCATCTTGTGGTTATTGCATCGCTTGTCGCGATCGCCATTATCGGAACTTTCTTTGCTTCTGCAACTGGACACATTGCTAAAGTGTTTGCGCTCGAAAGAGAAACCAAGCTTACTACATTGTCTATGTCAACAAGTTTGTTTAATGCAGTTAATGAAGTACTTGCATCCAGCTTGTTATCTTCAAATATGATTTCAAGCTTTCTTCCTCTCACTCCGCCGTCTGCATTGATCTCTTCGACAGCCATTGTAAGTGCATTTCTTGCAGCTTCTCCGTAAGGTGCAGCTCCTCCTGTCAGAGGAAGGATCGCGCCTAATTTTACAGTGTCATCTACTGCATTTCCTGTGATGTTTTCGCCGCAGCCTGTCAATACAAGCGCAAGCATTATGCACGCAAATATGATTTTTTTCATTTTTATTGCCTCCGTTGATTACTATACAGTAATTAAAGAAGGCTATATTATTAAAACTTAGTTTCCCAAAATTTAATAAAAAGAAAGATTTTTATATAAAAAGACTATTTTATTAAAAATAATGCTTATAGACAAAAAGGATAGGAAGATACTATATGAACTGGATAAGAATGCAAGAGCGAGTTATTCTCAAATAAGCAAGAAAGTAGGCTTGAGCACTGAGGTCGTGCATTATAGGATCAAAAAGCTAGAAAAAAAAGGCATAATCACAGGCTATCATTCATTGCCAAATTTTCACAAACTGGGGCTCATGCATTTCAAGATCTGCATAAAGTTTAATGGCATTCCTCTTAAGACAGAAGAAGAATTCTATAGCAAGGTAAAAAAGATTCCGCAGGTCATCTGGATTGCGAGCTGTAGGGGTGAATGGGATTGTTTTATCTCGTGCACTGTAAAGGACATGTTCGAG
>JAHWIA010000072.1 GCA_019322855.1 Candidatus Woesearchaeota archaeon
GTTCTTGTGCAGAACAAGAAAGATGAGAACCTGGGCTATGGAAAGATTGTGAGGAAGGGCAAGGTCTTTGTGCTGAATCTGATGGATAGAGGCGATTTTCTGCGCAGGGAGCGCAGATGAGAATATAGAAAAGCTTATATATTCATTATATATTTACTTACTAAATAGAAGTAACAAGGGGGAAACCTATTGGCAGAAACTTCAAGTGAACCATTAGTTAAAGTAGCATTCATACACAGCGGCAGCAATAGCTGGGTCCCCATCATGGATACATTACAGGCTGTTTCTGAAGGAGGCTTTATTCCGAATCACATAAGGGAAGAAAGGCTTGAAGAAGTGAGAGAGAGAGCAGAAAAATCTTTTTTAAAGACATCTACTTTTCAAGGGACAAAGAATGAATTCGTACAGGAAGCAGTAAGAACTTACGAACAAAAATTTGCAGAGACTTCTGAAAGAAACAAGGACATGATCAATATAATGAAAAGCCTTGATCTGCTGGTAGTATCAAACTTGAAAATCGGGACAGAAGATAATGAAGCGCATCTTAGAGAATTAGCTACACAAATAGGCATCAAACAAGTCAAGTGCTTGTACCACAATCCTACTTTTGGAAAGGCAGAGCCTGAAAACATTCGTGATGTATTCAGTACAGTGTTCCTGTCAGGAGATCCTAATGAAGGCATCTTGAAGATAGGTTTTGCAAGACAGCCAAAGCTATTGTTCCTGACTGATAAAGTTATTCCTGGCACTTTCGATTCAGAGCTAGATAATGGTATCAACACAAAGAAATTTATTGAGTTTCCAGAGAAGTTCTACAATCATCTTCGGAATGTAAGGACAATAGTCGCTCCTGCATATGTTATGGCGGGCCTATCAAGAACAAGCGAATGGCAGTTTCATGACACCAAAAGCATTTCAGTTGTCAACTGCGGACCAACTTTTAATCCCGCAGATGAACAGGGCGCAAGAAGGATTCCGGGATACAAAGCAGATAGATTAGAGACATTAGTATTCTTTGCTATCACGAGAGATGGCCAGTTGAAGCAAGTAAAACCTTCTGGTAAAACTACAAGTTCCCGCTTTGCAATCAAACCTCAGATAATAGATCCAATAATCTATGGTTCGTTGACAAGCTGGAGCGAATTCCTTGCAGGAGATGAAAGAAGGAAGAAGACTATGATGATTAAAAGAAAAGAAAAAGAGAAAGCACATTCAGAAAGAGGAAGATATCTTGCATCGCTTCAAGAATTGTCAATAGAAAATCCTACAATTGAAAACTCGAGAAATGTGTTCCCGCACGTATCAGAATCTCACATAGAAGATATATTGAATAGTGAATCGCCTATTGAGGTCGCAGTTCCTCCTTTGCGTATAGAGACTGACTTCCATGTTGTGCGTTACAATCCACAGACTGTGCTGAACGAAGGTACTGAAAAGGAAAAAGTACTGCCTCCTAAACTGGAATGGGCAGGCACAGGAAGATATGTCGATGGCAAATATATTGGGGTTAAAGAAGGAGATTACAGATTCATGCTCGAAGCAATAGATTTTGCAGGGAATAATTGGCGAGAAGAGCTTAGAACATTCGGAAATCACAGTATCGTTTCTATCACGCTTAAAGACGAGAAAGGCAAGCTGGGAACGCCAGGCTTCCCGAAAGAAAATAGAATATACTTTGCGACAACAAGATTATGGAAAGACATAGTCGGCGATGCAAGGATTCCATTGAGCAGACTGACTGAAAAAGACATTGACCCTGAGACTGACGAGAGCCATATATATACAGAATTAAATCTTGAAGCAGAACGTATCAATGTTGAAATAGATATTTCTCATTACAAAGAATTGCCTCCTTCACTCATCAAGAAACTGAATGTAGTTCCTAAACCGAAGGAACCAGTTCTGCCTGAAGTTCCTACAAAGCCTGTTGCTGCAGATGTCGCGCCTGTATCAGGAGATGAAAAGACAGTTGCTAGAGATAAACCTGAAAAAGGCAAATCAAAGAGGCCTACAGCGAGCACGAAAGCACTTCCTATGAGAACAGATGAGGACATTGATCCTACAATGGCTGGAACAGCAGAGATAAAGTCTGAGAAAGACAGCTGTGAAGTTTTATTTGATAAATACAAGAATGCTGGCAAATTCGTGACAGATGAAGAAAATCTGGCCACAGTCATAAGTTTCGGGAATCTTCTGCAACACATCAGCAGAGAAAATATGCCGGATGAAGTCATTGACAAGCTTATGGGGCCTGTATTTAGAGGATATCTTGGCATCATCAGCCGTAATGCGCAAGTCACACCTTCCAGGATGGTGGCTCTTCAGGACAAGTTTTTAGAACTGGCAAAAGTGCATCCTGACATGTTCAAATTATTGACAGATCCTCTGAAGAAAGAAGTTGAACATACGAGAATTGTACTTAAAGAACACAAAGCAGAACGTTCGGGTCTTGAAGAAGAATTGAGAATGGCAAAAACAAGCAAGAAGTGGGCCGGCAAGAAGAATGAAGATTTAGAAAAAGATATTAAAGAGCACAAGAGCAATCTTGAGATGCTCGGCACTCAGAAGTTAAAGGCAGAAAAGAGAGGATTCAGGGACAGGCGCGCTGCAAGGATAGGAATATTGCTTCTGTTTGGCGCTGCAGGATTGATCACTTATGGCACAGTACAGCATTATATGTTAAAATTACAGACTGAAAGACAAGCAACAGAAATTTCCATTTTGCAGGATAAGAAGACAGATTCTTTAGCAGAGATAGACAGACTGCAGCAGAAGATAGAAGAGATGAAGGGTGCTGTTGTCGGCGGCGAAGGCGAGGTCAGTGACGCAGTTAGGTATCTTGCAGATTACATTGCAGAAGTGAAGGTCGCCTTGAACAATACAGCAGAAGGTTCGATTGATGTGCCTAAGCTTGATTATAAAGGAAGGATCGCTCTTGTAGAGAAGATACATAATATTGTGGTAAATTTCAACGGAAGAGTGGATGATCTTAGCGAAAGGCTGGGTACTCAGATAACTTTGTATGAAAATTACAGTACAGAGACAAAAGAAAAATTAGAAGATCTGGGAAAACAACTGACAGAGGCAAAGAAAGCAGGCGTCAATCTTGAAGCATCATTGAGGACTGCTGAGACGCAACGAGACGATTATGAAAGACAGGTAGAAGCCTATAAGAAAAGAGTTGCAGAACTTGTAGAGCAGACTGCAAGATTAGAAACAGAGGTCAAGAAGATTCCTGGCCTTGAAGAAAGACTGACTGCTGTCCAAGAGGAAAGAGACAATCTTGAGAAATCACAAGATGAAGCATTAAGAAGACAGAACGAAGCAATAGCTGCGAGAAAAGCAGCAGAAGCAAGAGTGCAGCCGCTCGAGAAAAGAGTTGCAGAACTTAACAAGACATTGGAAGAGACTATTGCAAAGTACAAGGCACTTGGTACAGAAGTTGAAAGGCTGGAAAAAGACAGTGAAGCAATTGCTAAAGATTATGAAACACAGATGGCGGCACTGAAAAAGAAGGCTGCCAGCGCTCTGAACTTCTACATGCGCATGACAAGGTCGCGCGCAATAAGACTGCCGGAATCAATAGGAGATATGATAACTCCTGAGATGGACAGACAATACTTCCAAGGAGACCTGGCAAAACTCTGCGGCGAGTTCCATGGTGTAAGATTATATACAATCAGGGAAACACAGGACGGAAAAGAAAAAGAGATACCTTATATCGAAGTGAGAAGGAATCTTGAAGACGGGCCGAGCTCTGAACTTGTTGAGATATCCAGTGTCATGCTCAATAAAATGATGCATGGCGTGCAGAGAGCACGGACTGCGATAGAAACTTCTCATCTGATGCAGGTCAAGGCAGCATACAGACTATTCATGTATGATTATTTCACAGAAAACAGGGATGCTCCTATCTTCACAGGAACATTCGGCGACATCCTTGCTTATCTAAAGAAGACTGTCCAGAACGACAGGATAGATGTCAGAGAGATAATGATAAATTCATTGGGATACAAGGGATACAATGAAAGGGACAGAGTGCCTATCCAGAGACCAAAGAAAATGGTATTTGGCAAGAAGTAATTTGTATATAGTAAATTTTTTATAGAATTCTGATTTGATTGCCTGCATGAGCCTAACCAAACTTGCATTTCCAGTTGCAATGGCAGGAGGCATTGCTTTTGGTGCAGGCGACGCTCTGGCTCAGGATCTTCCATCACCTCCAAGGGTTGAGGGAAGGGAGCTTGCTGCAAAAAATGCAGAGACTCTTGAAGAACTGAGTTCTCACATGGAAAAGCTTTCTTCTAATATGGAGAAATTGGTTGCAGGGGACGAGCTTCCAGAATACACAGGAAACACAGAAGTTGTGAAGAGATTCTATGACATTCTCAGGGATATGAAGAAGAGCATAGTCCGCGCGAGAAAAGCAGGCGCTTATTATGCACGGATACAGCAAGAAAGATTTGAAGCGTATCTGCAGGAGCAGATGGCAGATGTAAGAGAAGAACTCGAATCTTCAAAGAGAACACTTAGAGGATTAGAAGCAGAGAACAAGAAACTGCGCGAGTTCAATCAGGCTTACAGAGGCGCGAACATGGTCATACTTCCTCCGGTCATCGGGCATGTGATCACGCCAGAAGCTGATAAAAAATATTTCAACGGCATCCTTGAGCAGTGGTACGGCAAGTTCGAAGGCATCAGGGTTTTCTATTCAGACAAGAGAGGACTCAGCCCGCACAGATTCCTGGAAATCAGACGCAATGTTAACGGCGAGATGCATGTTTATTACGAAGAAATGATCCAGTTCGAGTTTGAGAAAGTTCTTGAAGGTGTGGGAAAAGCATATGCTGCGCAGGAAGAAGTGTACAGGAAGCAGGTGCGCAATGCATACCAATTGTTCATGTACCATCACTTCATCAGGGACGGACATGACAGGTTTGAGGGAACTTTCGGCGACATATTAGAGCACCTTAGGGAAACTATCGGC
>JAHWIA010000073.1 GCA_019322855.1 Candidatus Woesearchaeota archaeon
ACCCTTTGTCTTTGCTTTGCCTCCTATGGAAACTTTTTCTTCTTTAACCTGTTCAATCAGTTTAATCTTAAGTTTTCGTTCTAGTTTGCGCGCAGTAGCCAGTGAAGGCTTGAAACTTCCGCTTTCCATCTTGCTGATCTTGCTTTCTTTTTCAGTTACATATTTTGCAAAGTCTTCCTGGTCCATTCCTAGCTTTTGCCTTGCTTTTTTAATCCTCAAATCAAAGTCAGAAACCACTTGTTCAACAATCTCCTCTTCGATTGTCTGTGATACAGGAATATGAATCTTTTCTGTCTTCAGATCCTCTTTTACTTTAACTGTAACTTCTCCAAGTACTTTGCCGAACCTTCCGCATTGCCTGCATACATGCATCAAAGTGCCCTCAATCTTTGCTCTGACAAGATCTTCTGTCTTTTTACCGCACATGTCGCACGAGCTTCCTCTGTCTTTGCCGCCCGTTTTCTTGCGTTCTCTATTTCCTCTCTTGAAATTTTTTTGTCTCACTTTTCTTCGCAAATATTAACAAAAATAGTTCTTTCTCTCGGCCCGTCAAAATCTGCGAGCATTATTGCCTGCCACACACCGAGCATCAATTTACTGTCTTTTATTGGTATTGTCTGGCTGCATCCTACAATGCTGGATTTGATGTGTGAATCTGCATTATTGTCTATACGATCATGCTTCCATTTTCCAGCAGGAATCAATTTGTTCAAGCAGTCTATGATGTCCTGACAAACTTTAGGATCATGATTCTCATTAATCATAATTGCAGCTGTTGCATGCGGCGTGAATATGCTGCAAACGCCGTTTTTAACAGACGTAGATTTTACAATCTTTTTAACATCATCAGTTATATCTACCAGTTCCTGTCTTTTAGATGTAGAAACAGTTATTTGTTTCATCTTAACTTCAACCCTAGTTAAAGTCTACCTCAATCTTTATATAGTTTTCTCTCCTATTTATCCATATGGCAAAAGAATCATTCATCTTGGTCAGTCTCGAGGAAGGAAAGACAAAAAAACTGGCCAGGACCATAAGCAATGAGAAGTGCAGGAAAATCTTGAATTATCTGGCTACAAAAGACTATGCTACAGAAACTCAGATTGCAAAGGATCTTGGCATTCCGATAAGCACTGCTCACTATAATATGAAGGCTCTGCAGGACAATGGTCTTGTTGAAGTTGAAGAATTCCATTACAGCAAGAAAGGAAGGGAAATAGATCATTATACTTTGGCTAATAAATTGATTGTGATCGCGCCTAAAGAGCCTTCAGAGAAAATAATGAACAAATTAAAGAAAATTTTACCAGTTGCATTGATAGTTGTGGTTGCAGCAGGCTTAATGAAAGCTGTACAGCTATTAAGAACGCCTAAATTGCTCGCAGCAGGCACTATGCAATATACAGGGAGTGCGAGAGATGCTGCAGTGAATGTTGCAGAAGAGGCTGTATTTGAAGCAGCTCCAATAGCTGCCAAGGCAGGAGGAGACATTGCAGCAGCACCAATGGCAGAAAAGGCAGTAACAGAGACCGCAGCAAGAGCTCCAGAAGCAATATCTTATTTCTCCAACGAAACCATACTGTGGTTCTTGATAGGCGCAGCCTGTGCAATAGCAGTATTCTTCATAATTGATTTATTAAGAAAGAAAAAAGCCAAAAAAAGGAAATCCAGATTTATGTCTAACAATGTCTAATAAATAGACGGTTGTTCCACTACTTTTAAAAACACTCATTCTATTTCTCACCATAAATGAAGGTTATAGCTGTCATTGGAACCGGCTATGTGGGGCTTGTTACTGGAACTTGTTTTGCAGACGCAGGCAATATAGTGATATGCGTAGATGTGGACAAGGAAAAGATAGAGAAATTGAATAGAGGCATAGTCCCAATCTATGAGCCTGGCTTGAAAGAGATGATAGACAGAAGCATGAGGGCTGGCAGGCTTCATTTTACCACAGATGTTGCCAATGCTGTAAAGGATAGCGAGATTATATTTATTGCAGTAGGCACGCCAGAAGCAGAGGACGGCAGTGCAAATCTTTCTTATTTATTCCAAGCATCAGAAGACATTGCTAAGAATATGAATGGCAAATACAAGGTAGTGGTATGCAAGAGCACAGTTCCTCCTGGGACGACACAAAAGATAAAAGAAATAATACAAACGCATTATCAAGGAGAATTTGATATTGCAATGAACCCAGAATTCTTGAAAGAAGGGGCAGCTATCAAGGATTTTGTATATCCCGACAGAGTGGTTGTTGGAACAGAAACAGAGAAGGCAAAACAGATAATGGCAGAAATCTATAAGCCATTCACAGTAAAGTCAAACCAAATAATTTTCATGAACATACCTTCTGCAGAACTAACAAAGCTGGCGAGCAATTTTCATCTGGCAACTAGAATATCTGCTTCTAACTTTATAGCAAATATTTGCGATAAGACTGGTGCAGATTATAATGAAGTCAGAAGAGGCATAGGAAGCGACAGCAGAATTGGAGATAAATTCTTATATGCAGGCGTTGGTTTTGGAGGTAGTTGTTTCCCGAAAGACTTGAAAGACATGCAGCACATTGCAAAGCAATTTGATGTTGATAGTTCTTTGCCAGATGCAGTCATCAATGTCAATGAGAAACAGAAAAAAATCATAGTGGAAAAGATTCTTGCACATTTTAATGGCGATGTAAATGGAAAGACAATTTCATTGCTTGGTTTGGCATTCAAGCCTCAGACAGATGATATAAGAGAGGCGCCTTCTATCACAATAATAAATGAATTGCTCAAGCATGGCGCAAATGTCAAGGTATACGATCCCGAGGCAATGGAGAACATAAAGAAACTCTTTGGAGATAAAATCGCTTATTGCGGAGACATGTACGAGACTCTTAATGATAGTGATGCAAAAGTACTTCTGACAGAATGGATGGAATTCAGGAATCCCGACCTGCATAATGTTAAGGACCTGATGAATGAGAATAGTTTAGTAGTTTTTGATGGCAGGAACCAGTTTGATGCAGAGGAATTCAAAAAGCATGGTTTTGAATACTATGGGATAGGAAGACGTTAGTTTTATATATTCTCCTTCTATAAATAAACAAAATGATTATAATCGTTACAGGCAGTGTTTGTTCAGGAAAAACAACACATGCCAAAAGGCTGGTCAAGGAAAAGAGAAAGAAAGGTCTAAATTACAAATACATAGATGTAAATAAGATAGTTATGGAAAATAAAACGCAAGTAAGTGCAAAATATAACAGAAAATTAAAGACATACGACATCAACACAGACAAATTGAATAAGCTATTGATCAAGAAAATAATAGAAGCAAAAAAGCAAAAACAATCATTGGTTATAGATTCGCACCTTTCACATTACCTGCCTGCAAAATATGTAGATAAGTGCATAGTTATGAGATGTTCTGATTTAAAAGAATTAAAAAGGCGATTGAAAAAAAGAGGTTACAGTGAGAAGAAGGTGATGGATAATCTGGAAGCAGAGATAATGGAAAGCTGTCTTCAGGACGCCATTGCTTTTGGACATAAAGTAAAGATTGTAGACTCAAAATAGAGATTTAAATAAACATAAAATGGATATTTCAATCATTGGAGGGGGACCTATTGGATGCTATTTGGGATTTCTTTTAGCTAAACAGAAGACTAAAAATAGTAAAATAGATAGCATCACAATCTTCGAAGAACACAAAGACATAGGCAAACCGGTCCAATGCACAGGCATTATAAGCAAAAATCTGTTCGACATCATACCCAAAAAACACGCAGCCAAATTCATAATTAACGAGATTAAAGGTACGATCATCCACAGCAGGAACGAGAAACTAGAGCTAAGGACGAATAAAGTGCAGGCTGTTGTTGTTGACAGGACAAAGATGGACAATTGGTTTGCTGAACAGGCGAGAAAAGCAGGAGTAAAAATAAGGACAAATCATAAGCTGAAGACAATAAAGGAAATCAAAGGCAAAAATAAAATTAAAAATAAAAGCAGAAACAATTATGCCCTTTTTCTTGAGAATAATGGTAAAATGATACCTCACAATACAGACATAATTATTGGTGCTGACGGGCCACAGTCGACAGTGGCAAAGAATACAGGCCTATGGCAGGATCGTAAATTTCTGGTCGGGATACAAGCCAGAGTAAAGGGAAATTTTGATCCTACTGTATGTCAACTTTTCCTCGGCACGGTCTGTCCTGATTTCTTTGCATGGATTGTTCCCGAATCAAGTAATATTGCGAGAATAGGACTGGCAACAAAGAAGAATCCTAATGCAAGATTCAAGCGATTCCTGCGTCAGTTATCAAAAAAGATAAAGATTATAGAGATGCAGGGCGGTCTTATCCCTCTGTACGAGAATATAAAAGTTCAGAAGAACAATGTTTTTCTTGTTGGAGATGCTGCTCTCCAAGTAAAACAGACAACAGGGGGGGGCATTGTCATGGGCCTTCTTGCAGCAGAATGCCTTGTAAAATCTTTCATATCAAAAGCACAATACAAAGATCTTCTTCAGAGAAAGATAAGCAATGACCTTGAATTAACTAAAAAATTAAGAGATAAGATGAACAAGTTTTCTGACAAAAAATATGATGCTCTCATTAGAACAATGAATAAGCCAAAAAACAAAAAACTTTTACAGCAGCACGGAGATATGGATTTCCCTACGAAATTTGCATTCAAGCTGTTTATCAGAAATCCGCAATTGTTGCGTTTCTTGTTTTGATCTAGACAACTCCCAGAATCTTATAGAATAGCAGGTCTCGAGCTTTGATCATATCGAGAGCGTCTTCTGCTTCAACCTTGATGCAATTACCCATCTGCTCTATTTGTGTGCTATTTTCATAACTGAACCTGATAACTGCGATATTTGC